>NZ_NQLZ01000002.1:0-43203 GCF_002276395.1 Paenibacillus sp. 7541
TGCAAGACTCACCCTGAACCATCGGGATCATCGCGATACACGCACTTCCTGAGTCAAAGGTATAATCTTGCAACGCTCCCTCCCTGAGCTAACGGGATAACCGTGCAAGACTCACCCTGAACCATCGGGATCATCTCATCGCACTAGGCTCACTCTCTTCACCGATAGGATAGTGATGCTGGCCCCTCGCTCCCCTACGCCATCCACATACTGTATGCAAGGTATCCTGCCGTCCCCCACATCACGATGGCCGAGACACGGTTCAGCAGAGATAGCACTTTTCCCGAACGATCCAGTCTTCCGGCAGCTCTTCCGGCCAGCCCGAGCCCGATGAACCACAACCAGGAAATCGTAATGCACGCCAATGCAAAAGCGGTCTTGTCCGCTCCTGAATAGGTCAGTGAGCTTGTCCCGATAACACCGATGGTGTCAAGTATCGCATGCGGATTAAGCAGAGATACCGACATCGCGAACGCCACCTGCTTGCCTGGGGAGAGGGATTCGCGCTTCTCCTCTCCGAGGGACGACGGCTTGCTGCGCCACGTTGTTACTCCCATATAGATCAGAAATAAGATGCCGAACAAAAACAGCATCACCCGCAGCCCTTCCAGTTCCAGCACGACAACGGATACGCCCATAATCGCCAGCGTAATCAACAGGGTATCACACAGCGCAGCTGTCAGAATTACCGGCAGCGCCTTGCTGAAATTGGGCTGCACAGCCCCCTGGTTAAACACAAACACATTTTGTACCCCGAGGGGTAGGATAAGTCCGAAAGCCAGAATCAGCCCATGAATCATTGCTTGTAGCATCCTCAATTCCTCCTGCATCATTTGGCTTCATTGTAATGAATCCACTTCACCAAGTCTCCAACCAATTGGTTGACATCCATCCCAACCAATTCGATATAATGGACCCATACGAAGCAGGAAGGGGACTGACTATGCGCTCACCATCCGAATGGGACTCATCCTCCCGAATTCCTCTCTATCAACAAATCTATGAAGATATGAAAGACAAAATCATGAGCGGGGAATGGCCGATCGGGACCCGCATCCCCTCCCAGCGGCAGCTCGCCGCCCAATTTGCTGTCAACCGGAGCACGGTTATCTATGCCCTCGACGAGCTGATTGCGGACGGATTGCTAGAGGCCCGGGTCGGTAAAGGTACCGTCGTTGTGAATAATACCTGGAATGCGCTAGCAGCCGAGCCGCCGCCCGATTGGAACCACTACGTACAGTCCGGCTCCTATCAGCCGAATATTCAAATCATTCAGCAGATTAACGACGCCGAGACGAATGACCGTATGATCCGCCTCGGAACAGGAGAGCTCTCCCCCGAGTTGCTGCCCGCGCAGAAAATGAAGGAGATATTTAGCGAAGCCGAGGCAGACGAGCCGTTCACGCTTGGCTACTCGGAGCCGAAAGGCAGCCTCCACCTGCGGGAGGTGCTAAGCGAGCATCTTCACGCCAGAGGGATCGAGACGTCTCCGGCCGGCATTATGATTGTATCTGGCGGGCTTCAGGCGCTGCAGCTCATTTCGCTCGGATTGCTTCACCGTGGCTCCACCGTTCTGTTGGAAACCCCATCCTATTTGAACTCGGTCCATGTCTTTCAATCGGCTGGCATGAGCCTTCAAGGGGTTCCGATGGACGATCACGGCATCCGCACAGATACCCTCGCCCGGCTCAAGCGCCAGCATAACGCCGCACTGCTGTATACCATTCCGTCATTTCATAATCCGACGGGTATTCTGATGACGGCAGAACGGCGCAAGGCGCTGCTGCAAGTATGCACGCAGGAACGTCTTCCGATTATCGAGGACGATGTGTACCGGGATTTGTGGTTTAATGAAGCGCCTCCCCCGCCTTTGAAGGCACTGGACCGCCAAGGGATGGTTCTTCACATCGGCAGCATGTCCAAGACGCTTGGACCGGGGCTTCGCATCGGCTGGATTGCCGGACCTGAGCCGGTCATCAACCGGCTGGCAGATATCAAGATGCAGACCGATTACGGATCCAGCTCCCTGTCCCAGTTTGCCGTTGCCCGCTGGCTGGCTACCGGGCAATATGAACAGCATCTGATTGAGATTCGGGCTGCCTTGAAGCAGCGCCGGGACCTCGTTCTTAACCTGTTGGAACAGCATTTTCAAGGGCTCGCCTCCTGGACTGTGCCGCAAGGCGGGTTTTACATTTGGCTTCACCTTATGAAGAAGATGCCCATCCGCCACCTATTCGAACAGGCTCTGAAAGAAGGACTTCTTCTCAACCCCGGTCAAGTGTACGACCGCCAGGATCGTCAGCATCTTCGGCTGTCCTATGCCTATGCCTCTCTGGAGCAGCTGGAGTTCGGGCTGCAACGCCTGGCTGATCTGATCCAGAAATATTAATCAGGCCAACTCAACTTAAAGCCATCCATCGGATTCATCCCGATGCCCTTGCCGGGAATCCCGCGTGAACCCCGTCCCGGCATCGGGGAGCGATGGAGCCTCACTTTAAGTGAACGACCTTCCATTTTTTATGTGAAAAAAATCTCATATCGCGCTGAATCGCTTGCTGGCAAGGGCTTTCTCCCGCTTCTCCCCCACCATTCACCCCCGTTTCCGGTGCGAAAACGAGTCTGAAATTGTGACGATCCTGGGAACTCTCGTGAAATTTTGAACAAACAATGAACAGTCGGAAAACCGCGCCATAACAATGATTTCTTTCATATCCCCGCTGTTTTGTAACAATTTGAACACATAATCTTAAACACATCGCCACGAATATGGATTTTATTGTTATTTTTTCTATTTTATATGTTTTGCAAAGAAATTTATTACTTCCTAGTATAAGGGTAATCAAACTATTGAATCGAATGAAGCCGTTTCAAGGAAAGGGGTACATCATGAAGAAAAGAGGACCGTTACTTGCATTGTTTTTGAGCGTTGTTTTGCTCTTATCGGGATGCAGCTCGCTTACGGTTCTGGATCCGAAAGGACCCGCTGCCAGAACACTATCGGATACGATCATATTTTCGATTCTGATGATGATCGGGGTCTTGGTCGTCGTTTACGTGCTCTACATTTATATGCTGACGAAATACCGGGCCAGAAAATCTAACGAAGGATATGAGCCCCCTCACGAGGAGGGAAATATCTGGCTGGAAATTACCTGGACTGCGATTCCGATTATTATCGTTGCCATTCTATCTGTTGTTACTGTTAAAACAACCGTTGCTGTAGAGAATGTGCCAGAAGGCTACGAGAGCCAGAAACCGCTGGTTATCTATGCCTCTTCCTCCAACTGGAAATGGCATTTCAGCTATCCTGAGGAAGGCATTGAAACTGTGAACTATGTCAACATTCCTACACATCGCCCGATTGAGTTCAGACTGTATTCCTTCGGTACGATCACCAGCTTCTGGATTCCACAGCTTCATGGTCAGAAGTATGCGATGAGCGATATGATCACCAAGCTGAACATGGTTGCGGAAGAGCCGGGCTCCATGATGGGCCGGAACGCTAACTTTAACGGTGAAGGCTTTGCCCATATGGAGTTTGAGGCGCTGGCCATGTCGGCTCCTGAATATGAGAAATGGGTCGATGACGTAAAAGCGACCGCACCGGAGCTGACCGAGGACGAGTTCAACAAACTGCTGAACACCGCCCATGTCGGCAGAATGACATTTTCATCGACTCATCTTGAGTTTAGCCCTCCGCCAGAAGAAGGCCATCATCATGGCAGCGGCGGCGACCATTCTTCCGACGAAAGCCCGGATACTGAGCATGACGGGCATCATGGACAGGATGAACACGACAACCATGACGAGCAAGGTAGTCATGACGGGCACTAAATCCGGCTTGCCGAGGCAAGCCCGGTTCACTTCATACATCCAGAAAGGAGCAAGACCCTTATGAAATGGGACGAATTTTTCGTTACCGGAGATCCGCTAATATACGGGGCCATGGTGAGCATCGTTCTCGTCTCGCTGGCGATCCTATTCGGTTTAACCTATTACAAGAAATGGGGATACCTGTGGCGGGAATGGCTGACAACCGTAGACCATAAGAAAATCGGTGTCATGTACATCATCTGCGCCCTTCTCATGCTGTTCCGGGGCGGCGTTGACGCCCTTCTGATGCGTGCTCAAACCGCAGCGCCAGAAATGAAGTTTCTGGACGCACAGCACTATAACGAGATTTTCACGACGCATGGCGTCATTATGATTCTGTTCATGGCGATGCCTTTCATTTTCGGCTTGATGAACGTGATCGTTCCGCTGCAGATCGGCGCGCGTGACGTTGCCTTCCCTAAGCTGAACGCCATCAGCTTCTGGCTTTTCTTTGCCGGCGCGATGCTGTTCAACATCTCCTTCATTATTGGAGGCTCGCCGGACGCAGGCTGGTCCGCTTATTTCCCGCTAGCCAGCATTGAATTCAGTCCGACGGTTGGCAACAACTATTATTCCTTGTCCCTGCAAATATCAGGGATCGGTACGCTGTTAACCGGCGTCAACTTTATCGTTACGATTCTGAAAATGCGCGCTCCGGGAATGACACTGATGCGCATGCCGATGTTCACCTGGTCGGTGCTAATCACCTGTCTCATTATCATCTTCGCTTTCCCGGTGCTTACGATCGCGCTGCTGCTCATGATGTTTGACCGTCTGTTCGGCTCTCAGTTCTTTACGATGGCCAATGGCGGCATGGATATGCTCTGGGCGAACCTGTTCTGGGTATGGGGACACCCTGAGGTATATATCGTTATTCTTCCTGCATTCGGTATTTTCAGTGAGATTATCTCTACGTTTGCAAGAAAGAATCTGTACGGCTATACCTCGATGGTTATGAGTATGGTTGTCATTTCCGCCCTGTCCTTTCTTGTGTGGGCCCACCATTTCTATACAATGGGTCAAGGCGCAATGGTCAACGGATTCTTCTCCATTACAACGATGGCGATTGCCGTTCCGACAGGGGTCAAAATATTCAACTGGCTCTTCACGCTCCATAAGGGCCGAATCAGTTTCACGACACCTATGCTGTATTCCCTGGCCTTCATCCCGATCTTTACGATCGGCGGCGTGACCGGTGTCATGCTGGCCATGGCCAGTGCGGACTACCAGTACCATAACACGATGTTCCTGGTTGCCCACTTCCACTATGTGCTCATTCCAGGTGCGGTGTTTGCCGTTATTGCCGGCTTCCATTACTGGTTCCCGAAAGTGTTCGGCTTCCGTCTGAACGAACGTCTTGGCAAGATGGCATTCTGGTTTATCGCCATTTCGTTTAACGTCACCTTCTTCCCGATGTTCTTCCTGGGACTGCAAGGGATGACACGCCGGACTTACACCTACTCGGAAGAAACCGGGTTCGGTCCGCTGAACCTGCTGTCCATGATCGGTGCGATCGGTTTGGCGATCGGGTTCATTCTTCTTGTGTACAACATCTACTGGAGTACACGTTACCAGCCACGCGACAAAACGGGCGATCCTTGGGATGCACGCGCGCTGGAATGGTCAACGCCAAGTCCGGTGCCGGTATACAATTTTGCAGTTACACCTAAAGTGAAAGGCCGCGATGCGTTCTGGTTTGCGAAGAAGAATAATGAACCGCTCTCGGATGAGAAGATTACGAAAATTCATATGCCAAGCAATACCGGAAAACCGTTTGTACTCGGTGTCGCCTTCTTCTTCCTGGGCTTCTTCCTGGTATTCAGCTGGTGGACACCGTCCATCATCGCCGGAATCGCCGTCTTGATCATTCTGGCTACCATGTCCTTTGAACGTGATCATGGCTATTACATTCCGGCTGAAGAAATTGTTCAAACCGAACAGAAACTGCGGGGTGATACGGTATGAAAATAGATGCCACTCAACCGCTTGAATACGGAACGGAAGAGAATCGAAACCGAATCTTTGGATTCTGGCTGTTCCTTGGAGCTGAAATTGCGCTTTTTGCCACCTTGTTTACCG
This sequence comes from Paenibacillus sp. 7541, assembly GCF_002276395.1. Classification (NCBI taxonomy): domain Bacteria; kingdom Bacillati; phylum Bacillota; class Bacilli; order Caryophanales; family Paenibacillaceae; genus Paenibacillus; species Paenibacillus sp. 7541. The sequence goes on from NZ_NQLZ01000002.1 coordinate 5,953, forward strand.
TCTACTTCGTACTGGTGAACCGCTATGCCAGCGGTCCTAGCGGAGCAGAAATTTTTGAACTGACACCGGTGCTGCTGGAGACCTTCCTGCTCTTGACAAGCAGCTTCACCATCGGGCTTGCGATCCATGCGATGCGGCTCGGCCTGAAGAAGCAGACCATGATGTTCATCGTCATTACCCTGCTTCTCGGCGCCGCGTTCCTGGGCATTGAGATTTATGAGTTCTTCACCTACGTGCATGAAGGATTGACGCTCTCTACCAGCGCCTTTGCTTCCAGCTTGTTCACCTTGCTCGGCACACACGGTGCTCACGTGGCCTTCGGTCTCTTGTGGGGAAGCGTCATTCTGATCCAGCTCAAGAAGCACGGTCTGGATCACTCGACAGCGAACAAATCGTTTATATTCTCGCTGTACTGGCACTTCCTGGACGTTGTATGGATCTTTATCTTCAGCTTTGTATACCTGAAAGGACTGATGTAATATGTTGAAACAGCTGTTTCCAATCAAGCATGTTGCGGGTTACATTTCTTCCCTCGTCCTTTCGGCGGTAGCGCTGGTCGTTCTGCTCGATATGCCGTTTGCTTCGAAAATGGCCATCCTGGTAGTAACGGCCGTCCTGCAGGCTTCCGTACAGCTCGTGCTGTTCATGCATGCAGGCGAGAGCGAAGATAAAAAATCCGTGTATATCAACATTGCCTACGCTCTGTTTGTCGGACTGGTGACCATCTTCGGCACCCTGTTCATCTTCGTATGGGGCTGGTACTCGTGATCACTGCCCGATCAAATCACTAACCAAGTTAATAAGAAAACGGACCGCGCGAGGCTTGCCTCACGCAGTCCGTTTTTTTGTTGTGCCAGTAGTGCCGGGGGTACGGTCTTACCCGCTCCAAGCACGCACCTCACCTGCTGCGCCCGCGGCGACACGGGCTCCACGCACGGGCTGCACGCTCGCGCAACAGGCGCGGCTAACCATCCTCAAGCGTCTTCTCATCATCCCGATCCGAAGTTAGCGAGAGCCGCTCCAGCTCCCTGCTCGTTCGGGTGTTGATCAGCTGATCCTTCAGCATCTGCACATACACGTCGTCCCGGGCGAGCCATGCTCCATACTGGCGCTTCATATGCCGCTCGGCATCGTGAAACGTAGAGAAACGAAACGGCAGTGACTCCCCGTTCCATTCGATCACCCATTCGCCTGCCTGTGCGTAGACGAACAGCAGGTCCTCCCCCCAGCTTTCGTACAACACGCCGGACTCTGCGCCCTTGACATTGAACTGGTTCCGGACGGCATCGAACCGAATCGGCTCCAGTTCAAACGGCTCCGCCGCATACAAGCGGTAGACTTCCTCCGTTATGGTACAGCCTGCAGCCTTGGCATGTCCACCGCCTCCGTAACGCATGGCCACCTCCGAGACGTCAACATGATCATGAATCGTTCGCAGACTCATTTTACGGCCGCCCATGTTCAGAATTGAGATGTAATCCAGATGCGGGTGGAGATTGCCAAGCTCATTTGCAAGCTCGGAATGATACGATTCGGCATACACAATGCCAACGCAGTATTCATCCACGTACGTCTGAATCATCTCCCGCTGCTTGCGCTGGATATAACGCTCGATTTTCCCTTCTTCCATCTCCAGAATCTTCTCTTCAAATTCGTCAAAATAGAAACCCTGACCCTGGCGCAGGCGCTCCACCATCTTGACCTCAAATTCGTCAATGGACAACATATAGAACAGATCATTGAGCCGCCTGGCCTCCACCCGGTTCACTTCCTCCCACTCCCAGGTATCATACAGCCGAACCAGCTCTACAAACTGGTCCATCGTCTCCGTTGAAGCAATATGTCCGTGTTGAATCAAATATTCGTAGAACAGGGAAGTTGCCGATGCGAGCCGGCCGTCCCGGTGATGGACTTCAACAAGCCCCCATTCATATTGGTTAAAATGCAATGCCGTTTTATGGTGATCAATGAGCTGAACATGACCGCCCTCATCAACAAACACATGCAGTCGCTTCTCGACCTCGGGATTCACCGATAAATCCGTAATGAACAGCATGTCATACGGATGATCCGGAATGGACATTCTGTCCAGATACCGTTCTACCTGCAGGTTTAATCCGTTGACCGAATTATAGCGGACATTGGTCTGGTCACCGAAAGCGCATTTGGCTATAATGCCGCATCCGACACCGTCCAGATCATTGTGCGTGTACAAATGGTACATCCATGCCAACTCCTCGTAATGACGTTCATCCCACAAGATTCCCTCTTATGCCGTCTTTTATCCAAAGGCAGGGGTGGCCCGCTTTAACCGGTATTAACCGGTATTAACCGGCTTTACGTCCCTTCCCTGTCTAGCCTCCAGATCCTTATATCCTACTCTGACTTCTATCAACGGCTGGCACAACAGCGACGCCGGGTTTGTCTTCCTTCCTGCTGCTTCGGTTTGACTTCCATTCAGACCGGACAGAATGGGGTAATGAATTCTATCCACCCGCTTGAACGATGAACCAAGCAGATCATCCAAAGGAGTATGCCCATGCAAAAAAATGCAAAGCGAAGCCTGTGGTCCGGCATATTGTTTGGCCTCGGGTTCGTCGCCTTTATTGACGAATTTGTCTTTCACCAGCTGCTACATTGGCATCATTTCTACGACCGTTCAACGACCAGTGTCGGTCTCGTCACAGACGGACTGTTCCATGCGTTCAGCTGGTTTGCAACGATCGCCTCCCTGTTCATGTATGCCGATCTTCGCAGACGTCAAGCGCTGCACAGCATGCGCTGGATCGGTGGCGCCCTTGCCGGTGCCGGAGGCTTCCAGCTGTATGATGGCATCATTCAGCACAAGCTGATGCGGCTGCACCAGATCCGGTATGAGGTCGATGTCTTGCCCTACGACCTTACCTGGAACATCCTTGCAGCGATCGTTCTCACAGCAGGGCTGTTTCTCATCCGCCGCACCAGAACGTGACGAGAAAGCCGTGCAGCCCCACTCATTATCGCGGAGGTTATAATTATGCATCATGTACATAATGCCCACTCATTGGATTATCACATCCCGGGCACACTCGTGCTTGTCATAGGTGCAGCCCTGCTCGTGGCCTATATTGCAGCTGCGCGGGCCACCGGCCGGCATCTTAAGCGCTGGCCGGTGCTCCGCTCTATCTGCTGGGCGCTGGGCTTGGCCAGCCTTGCCGCATCGCTCATCGGACCAGTGGCTAAGGAGGCTCACCATCAGTTTACCGCTCATATGACCGTACATCTGCTGCTCGGCATGATCGGGCCGCTGTTCATCGCCTTCTCCCGCCCGGTGACCTTGCTCCTGCGCACGCTCCGCACAAGCTCCGCACGGCGGCTAACCCGTCTGTTAAAAAGCCGTTATGTGCAAATCATAAGTCATCCCGTCATGGCGGCTTTGCTGAATATCGGCGGCCTGTGGGTTCTCTACACGACCGATTTATATGCGGCCATGCACGAATCGCGCTTCCTATATACTCTGATTCATATTCATGTGTTTCTGGCAGGGTATCTGTTCACCGCCTCCATCCTTGCCAATGAGCCGGCTCCCCACCGGTACCGGCTCCCGCTTCGGGTCATTGTGCTCATTCTCGCAGCGGCCGCACACAACATTTTGTCCAAGCACCTTTATGCCCACCCGCCTGTAGGTGTGCCTCTAGCTCAGGCAGAGACCGGCAGCATGCTGATGTATTATGGCGGAGATGCCGTGGACATTATGATGATGATCGCCCTCGGGTACCAGTGGTTCCGATCAGTTAGCAGGGAAAGCCCCGGCGGCAATCTCAAGCCGGCAGCCTGAGTATCGGGATGGCTTCCAGCCTGAGTATCGGGATGGCTTCCAGCCTGCCTATTCCGGATAGCCTTGTCCTAGTGCTTATGCCGGTTAAGCCTCTAATTAATCGACCTCTTAATCGACCTCGGTCACAATCGGAATCCGGACGGTAAATGTTGTGCCCGTCCCCACTTCACTATCAACCATAATTCTCCCGCCATGATCCTCCACAATTTTTTGGCATACGGATAACCCAAGACCGGTGCCCTCTTCTTTGGTTGTATAGAAAGGCTCGAAAATTTGGGGCAGATCAGACGGGGGAATGCCCTTCCCCGTATCCGTTACCTGAATGACCGCCACCCTGCTCTCTTCTGTTAAAGAAAACGAAACATGCCCCGTCTTCTCCATCGCCTGGAACGCATTGCGAATCAAATTGATCAATAACTGAATAATTTTGTCCCGGTCCATGTTGGCTTTAATCTCCTGATCCGGCAAATCCAGTGAGAACGTATGCCCATAGGAGGCTGCCTCGGACTCGCACAAGGAGTATACCCGAATCATGCATCCGGACAACGATTCCAGCTTCATGTTGCTGGCATGCGGCTTCGAGAACTGCAGGAATTCAGCCGTCAGTTCCCCAACGCGGGTAATCTCTCCCATAATGACATCGTACCAGGGCTTGATGTTGTAATTTTGAATTTTGGACAGCTGGATAAAGCCTTTGATGGAGGTGAGCGGATTGCGAATCTCGTGCGCCATGCCTGCCGCCAGCTCTCCGATCATCTTCATTTTTTCCGTACGGAACAGCTCGTCCTGCTCTCTTAGCCACACATTCCGACGCATCTGAAAAATCCGGTCCTCCGCCATCGTAATCAGCCCCTGGAACGTTGAAGCTTCATGCGGATAACAGGTAATGCTGTAACATACTTTGACCCCGATCGCGTCAAACTTAAACTTCTCGTCATCGATCACCGCCTGCTCGGTTAATAGAATCGCAAAGCGATCACCCGCATATCTTGAAGCGCCGATTAGATGCTCATCAAATCTGAGCTGTATGGCTTTGGCCATGCTGATCAGAATTTCGTTAGCGGTGGATATATCTTTGCCATTCAATGACTTGAAATTGTTAATGTCAAGCAGAACCAGCTGAAATGGCGTGCGGTACTCTACCAGTTCCTGAACCTTGTTCATATACCCATCATAATTCAGCAGTCCGGTCAAGACGTCGTGGAAGGTGAGGAATTGCTTTTCTTTCCATAGCTTGCTCTTCTCATACTCGAGCCGGTGAACGAAGTGGTAGGAGAACACAACGACGAGTGAGGAAATAAAGTCAAATACCGTTACGAGCAGGTTATAGCTGGTTGGCGGCATGTACACCTGCCGGATCAGCGAATATTGAAGCACGAGCAGAACGCTGATCGGCAGCGTTTCCTTTAAGCTCGATTTTCGGTGGATCAGATGAATAATCAGGATGTAGTACAGCAGCACACACCAGTTCAGCTGGGTGGATAAATGAAACGCTCCCAGGAACAGAAACTGCCCATAACGGAGCCATTTGTACTTCCGGTCCAGAACCATGCTGCCATAGAGAAGGATCGCCGTGAGGACCATGACGGGAATTTTGGAGCTATATCCGAGATATACAGAGGAGATCATAATAAATACCGAAATAACAGGAATAAATAGGAGCTTCATGATATTAAATGACAACAGCACCACTCCTAATTCATCTATCCGCTAGGGAATTGCATGCTTTCGTTCGATTTCCATTTCCATTGAGAGGAATCTTTCACCAAATATGGTACACTATCTCCTCGGCTCTGAACAGATATAATTCGCAAGCCAAGCGAAGATTTTAGGTATACCGACCTATAAAACTAGCAATATCCAAAACACCAATCTCCGTACGTTCCTCCCGCTATCCATCTCCCCCTCTTCCCGGCTTTTCATCTTCACGAGCCCCACCCATCATTTGGGATAAAAAAATATGAAACTCCGCATACTTAGACAATCATATAGCATCCGGGGTGATCATGATGGGCATCTTAACATCCATGCTGCGCAAAGTGCTGTTCAATCCGTTAAACGAGACGAACAAGGATCAGGACCATAACCATAACGAGGATAAGCCGGAACAGAACGCCTCCGCCGATCTCCAGCACATTCTGGATCAATTCAAGCGAAGTGCCGATCTGATCCATCATCGATACCCGCGTGAAGGCCTGGATGTCATATATTTCAGTCATATGATCAATGAGGACAAGCTTCAACGGGACCTGCTCCCTCCTCTGCTTGCTGCACCGGCGGCCGATATCATACTGAATGAACAATCTCAATTCCAACAGGTGCAAAATGCGAAGGATTGTGTCACAGGAATTCTATCCGGCAACGCCGCCATCTTCTATAACAACGTGGCTTATTTGGCAGATGTTACGCTCCCTGCCTCCCGATCCGTGGAGGAATCCGAGAGCGAGTCCATCATCAATGGTCCCCATGAAGCTTTTAACGAGAATGCGCTCACCAATCTGTCATTAATCCGCAAGCGAGTGCGCAGCTCTCATCTGAAGGTGATTCATTTATCCGTCGGGGAGATAAGCAAGACCGATTGTTATGTCCTGTATATGGAAGATATCGCGAATGAAGATTATTTGTCCGAGCTGATCAGACGAATCAAAAATGTGGAAATCGATGCGATCCATGATACGAACATGCTGCTGCAATGCATCGATGACAATCCCTATTCGATGTTTCCCCAGTATATGACTACCGAGCGGCCGGACACCATCGCTTCCAAGCTCGTATCGGGAAAAATCGTCTGCTTGGTTGACGGAAGTCCGTCTCTGCTCAGCGCGCCATCATCTTTCTTTGAGTTTTTTGCTTCGGCCGACGATTACTATCAACGCTGGGCTATCGGGACGGCTACCCTGTTCCTGCGGTTTATGGCGCTCGTCATTACCGTAACATTTACCGCGCTGTATGTGTCGATTACGTCGTTTCATTACGAGATGATCCCGGAGAATCTTATCCTGACGCTGACCACATCCAGAAGCAGGGTACCTTTCCCCCCTATTATCGAGGCGCTCCTGATGGAGACAACCATTGAGCTCCTCCGGGAAGCAGGCGCTCGACTGCCGACCAAGATCGGCCAGACGATCGGTATCGTAGGCGGTATTGTCATCGGTCAGGCCGCTGTGCAGGCGGGGCTGACCAGCAATGTTCTGATCATATCCGTCGCCTCCTCGGCGATCGCTTCCTTTGTCATTCCAAGCTACATTATGAGCGCTGCCTTTCGCCTGTTTCGCTTTGGTCTGATTTTTCTGGCCGGTCTCTGGGGGAACCTGGGTCTTGTGATCGGTATCGCCTATATGGTCATCCATCTAAGCGGCTTGACTAGCCTTGGCAGCTCCTATTTGACGCCGGTGGCACCGTTTCAGCCCTACGATTGGAGAGATGTATTCTTCCGGTTCCCATTCCGCCTGCTGAACCGGCGGCCAACGCAGAACCGGGCACAGAATAAGACAAGACAAAAAATGAAAAGGTGACCAAGTTGAAGGAAAAACTCTCCTTTTTTCACGTGATGATCCTGACTTATATGATCCAGACCGGTGTCGTGGTCTTCAGCATCACTCATCTGGAGGCGCTGCATTTTGGAACGAATGGCTGGCTTATGGCGCTGTTTACCTCGCTTGTCGTTCTCGTGAACCTGATGCTGATCGCCATCGTGCACCGAATGTCGAATGGAAGATCCATCTTTGAAATATTGGAGAAGAGCATTCCGAAGTTCATCCTGTTCCCTATTTATTTGGGTCTGGCGGCTCTGTGGTCGATGATCGGCTGTCTCGTAGCCAAGGAGTACGTGCTTATTTTTCAAATGTATGCTTTCCCTACAACCAGTCCGATGGTATTCAAGGTCGCGATTGATATCCTTGCCTTTCTATTAGTGATCAAAGGCGTCTATAACATTTCCAAAGCTTCAACCGTTTTCTTCTTCTCTACAATCTGGATGAATCTGCTCGTGTTCAAAGCGCTGGACGATATTAAACTGGAGCGGCTGACCACCTTTCTCTTTAAAGAGGGCGGGGATATGTTCACCGGCTTTTTGAACATTTATATCGCGTATATCGGCTATGAGCTTAGCCTTCTTCTGTTCCCGTACGTGAACAAAAAAACAAAGCTGATGAAGGCTGTCATGTACGGCCATCTGATTCGAACCTTTTTCTATTTGATGCTCGGGATCGTTTCTTATGGGATTGCGGGCCATAATTTGCTCAAGAAAATGCTGTTTCCCTTACTTGATCTCCTGGCGTATATCAAGCTGCCCTTTATCGAACGGGTCGAGAATCTATTCTATGGGTTCTTCCTGTTCACGACGCTGATCACGCTGGTTATGTACTATTGGGCGGCAGGCGAGAGCACCTTGAGAATTTTTCCGAAACTGAAAAGCAGTGTGCATTATTTTGTGATTATCCTCTGCTCCCTCATCGTCTCGACAGTCCCTGTCGCCCTCGATCAGGTTCTTCGAGTTCTCTATCTGCTCGGATGCGCCCAGATCGTCATTGCTTTCCTGTTCCCGGTTATCCTTATTCTGCTGCTCCTTATCCAACGAAGAAAGGTGGTGAAGCACGGATGAAGAAGGCGATCCTGTGTGTTATTCTGTGTTTCAGCTTGACGGCATCTGGCTGTGCGGCTGACTCGCGTATATTGGAGGATCTCGACATGGTTCAGACCACGAGCTATGACCTGCTGCCAGACGGCATGCTGAGCATCACCGCCTCTATTCCGATGGCTGACCCCGAAGCCTCTGCCAAGCGGGAAGTCTTGACGGTGGTTGCTGAGAACACCAAGAATGGCCGGATTAAAATGTCCCGAGAAACCCAGCTCATATTGGTCAGCGGACAGATACGGAACGCGCTGTACGGATTGTCGATGGCAAAAAAAGGGATCTACCGCTATATGGATACACTCATCCGAGACCCTTCCATATCGCCAGAGTTAAAGATCAGTATCGTAGAAGGCAATGCCGGGGAGCTTCTGAGGAAGGACTATGACCAGCACCCGAGAACCGGGAAATATATCGACCACCTGCTGGAGAAGGAATCCTCGTGGCAGACCATTCCCCGGGTGACCATCCTTAGCTTCCTGCGGGACTTGTTTGACGATGGCATCGACCCGATCACCCCTATTATCAAAGATATGGGGAACAGCATTAGGATCAACGGCATCGCCCTGTTCCAGGACGATCGCTATGTTGCCAAGATCCCTGCAGATGATACGATGATTTTTGCGTTTCTGAAAGGCAGTTTTAAGGAAGGCGAGATCAATGTAGATCTTTCGGAGAACGGAGACAAGAAGGAATACGCCATGCTCAGCTCGCTTGTCAGCGGAAGAAAGCTAAAGGTGAGTTACCATAATCAGCAGATTAAAGTCCGCTGTGAGATCAAAATTATGTGCTCCATTCTGGAATTTCTCGGTGATCTGGAGATTAGCAATGAACAGGATCGGAATAAGCTGGAGCGCCGCATCTCCGACAAGCTTACCCGTAAAGCGGACAGCATGATCGCGCTGCTCAAGCAGCACAAAGTGGACAGCCTCGGCCTCGGATCGGCTGTGCGCAACAAGATCGGTTACGCCAACTGGAAGAAGATGAATTGGCGCGAAGAATTTCCTCATGTTGAAGTGGAGAATAAGATTAAAGTGGTCATTAAGGATTTCGGGGAAGTTCGTTAGGCTGCGTGAAGAGCGGCAACGCCTCTGCCTTGCGTTCATTACAGGTGCCCCGAATGGATCGTTTGCTGCCGGGACACCTGCGATATCTAGCTGGATTTAGACGGGCCCAGATGGTCGGACAGACGCATCACAGCTTCCTGCAAAGACGCCTGCTGCCTGGCATACATCCGCTCCAGGTCCTGCATCTTCTTCAACTGCTCGGCAAACTCATCGATGTCGGCATGGCAGTCATCCGGCAGCAGACGGTACAGGCTTGAAGGATCCAGCTGCTCCAGCTCCTGGAGCAGCCTCCGCTCGTGATCCCTGCTCTCCGCCAGCTCGATGGCGGCTGTTCGAAGCGTGGCACAATGCCGGATGCGCGGCTCATCATCTGGAATGGCGGCGAGCGCAGCATCGGAGAGCGAGATGCTGTAATGGCGCATCGCGTCCAGATGGCCGGTATACCGGAATTTCCCCTGCCGGATCAATTGCCGTACCCGGTAGGCAATGAACGTATCAGAAATGTATTGATCAGCCTTTCCGATCACCTCCCCGATCACCCGTGCCGATTTAAGGAACCTGCCGTCCCTGGCTCCGATGGCATCCGCACACGCAAGTATGAAGGCATCATAATGGGACTCCTCGACCGTACACAGCTGTCCGTCCAGAACAATGCGAAGGCAGCCATCTTCAAGCAGCAGGCGCTCCCAGTCTGCACGAAGGTCCGACTTCGCCTGCAGCGTCAGCTTCACAGGTCCGTCTTCTAGGAGCGGCTCAAGCTTATCCGGCACGATCTCACCGGTCCGCCTGTAATCGATCTGCGGGTACAGATCGGACAACATACGCCCGGGATTCACAACGAAGACCTCGGCCTCATCCGGAAGCAGTGTCATTAGACGGCGCAACCCCAGCTGTTCGGAAGCGGAGTCGCTGGCCCAGATGACGCATTCGGTATCCTTCCATTGATCGGGCCAGGTTAGCCAGGCTGCTGTCGAATCAATCAGCATTGACCTCGTCCCGTCATGTTCCTCCTCCGATACGGCGAAGCGGGACAGCAGCCAATGATGGCGCTCCCGGAGTTCCGTTCCCTCACGCCCTCTCGGCAGCGGGCCCACCATGAAATCATCCGGCAGGGCAATCACCATCTCCCCCTGACGGTTCCGATTCCGCAGAGCCAGCCGCAGCGATCCGGCTGCCGATTCATCAAACGTTACATGAACCCGGGCTATCGCGCTGCGATGAAGCGGGGATTCCAGCAGGTAGCGCTCATTGCCGAAGCCCCATTCCTTATCAAACCCGTTCAGAAACAGCTCCATCAGCTGATGCCTGCCCGCAGCCAGCATGCGTCCGGTATCCGTATTCATGCGATCTTTAAGCTTTAGGAGCTTCTCACTGAAATGATTGATGGCTGTACTCTTCTCATGCCGATATTGATCACGGGTCATCCCTTCTCTTACCGGTATGGCCGGATCGTATATCCCCTGTCCTTTCCATCCCGAATATGCAAAGGTTCTCGCAATCCCGATAAAGCCCAGCGCATCCAGTCGGTCCGCATCCTGCACAATGGCGCCCTCCAGCGTCTTCATCGCCTGCCCTGAACCCCCGGCAAACGACATCGTCCCGATAATGTCCAGCACATGCTCCCGGTCCGCTGGTGCTGTTCCCGCTTCTTCAAGCCAGCGCTGGACTCGGTGTAATCCTACCTCCTTCGAAGCATTCAGCTTCTCATCGGCCACATCATGCAGCAGCGAGGCCAGCTCGCATAGGTAGGCATCTGCCCCCTCCATCACCGAGAGCAATCGTGAAAGACGGGTGACGCGCATAACATGCCACCAGTCATGACCGCTGCTGTCCTGTTCATGTACAGCCCGGGCAAAACGTGCCGCCTCCCGAATGATTCGTTCCTGGTTTGCGTGTCGCACGTGGCAACCTCCCTTCTTCTCCATCAAGCGGATCATCATTCTTGTCATACCTAATCCATCACTGTTCTGGACCGGATTAATTCCCGCCTGCCTCCCTGGACAGCATCAGATCAAGGGACAATCCCTGTAAGCCATACAAGTAATCCTGCTCCCAATCGCTAAGTATGAATGCCGGAAGATGCTCACGCGGAATATAGGCCTGGCTTGCAGCCTCCAATTGCGCCAGCAGCCCTTCATTCGCCTCATGTCTGGACAAAATGACCCCGTGCGGATTCAGCACAGCCGCAAAAACCGCAATCAGGCGTGCAACAGCATCCACCGACAGATCCCCGTCCGGGGAGCGCGGGTGAGGATGGGACGCCCGCATCGCTTCCCCGAAGTTATATTGATCGTATAGAGGCACAAATGACACTTCCCCGGAGAAAAAAGAGCTGCCGCGCATGATGTTCCCGTCCAGCATAATCCCCGAGCCCGGCCCGTTCTGACCGAAATACAGATACACCAGCGACGGCTGGAGCTTGCTTCGCTGATGTCTCGCCATATAGTAGCCGTATACGGCTGCGTTCATATCGTTCTCGATGACGGTAGGCAGCTGGAAGCGCTGCTCGCAGTGTGCTTTCAGATCCAGATCATGAAATTGTTCATATTCCGGAATATAAATTAGCCGTCCATTGTTCACCGCAGCAGGCACGCCGACGGAAACGGCTGATATTTGGGGATGTTTGTTCACCAAAGCTGCAATCAGGGCATCAAAGTCTGTAATATCCGCTGTCAGCACACTCGCAGCATGACCTTGATCCTTCACCTCGCCGGCACAATTAAAGACGATATAACTCGTTTCCGTTCGCTCCAGGAACAGAGCCAGACCAAGCATAACCTCCGGATTGTAACTGTACCGGTTTGCTCTTCTGCCGCCGCTTGAATCATCCAGTTGCACGGGGAGGAGCTCACCCGCCTTCTCCATCTGCCCGAGAAACTTGCTGACCGTCGGGAAGCTGACCCCGAGCCTGTCGCTGAGCTCCGCCTTTGTAGCGCTTCCAAGCTCGAGCAGCGCGGACCGCAAATTTCTCAGAATCGTTCTTCTAACCGCCTTCGGGTCTGCGATAGATCCGTTCAACACTTGTCCCCCTCCAACATATTAAATCCGTTTAATAAGGTGAGCCGAGTGTATCATATCGTTCTTGCTCCGTGCAAGTAAGCAGGGGCTGTCTCCATGAATACCGGTATCATCCTTGAAGCCCCTTCGAAACTTGCTTGCACCTTCCCTGACGCAGCTTAGAGCATGCCCTAGGTGCCAGCTGACTAGCACCGCTAAGCAAGGCATGTGATCTCCGCTGTGACGGGACGTGATAGACGATGTCCGTTATGGCTGTTGAGCTAACCTGCTTAGGCAGCCGACGAGATTGGCAGCCGTTTCCTCATATTGGACGAGCAGACGCTCCTTGGGCCATATCGCCTCATCCCGCTTCAGATCATCTGCGATCAACAGCAGCATCCACAGTGAGAATATCACGGAGAAACGGTAGTAGTCCCGGATAAATGTCTCCAGCTCCCAGCTGCGGCCATACGGTATTGAAAAGCTGACATACACGCTTAGCAGCGTCTCGCGCTCCGCAGGCGTCACCGATTTCGGAAACATCGGATGTGTCATATCGATCAGATGGTATAGATCCCAGAATGGCGAGTTCAGATGCGCGTGCTCCCAGTCGATAATGTACAGACGCCCGTTCTCGCCCTTCGCATAATTGCCCAGATGCAAATCGCCGTGAGACAATACCCTGATTGATGACAACGCCTGACCGGACACATAATCATCGATCCATTCATCGAGCGTCCACGCCCATCCGAGCTCTGCAAGCAAAGAAGCGGCCTTCTCCCGCTTCAGCAGAAGATCAGACGCCATGCTGGCAATCGACGGCTTGGGCCCTTGGCTGTTTAACCCGCTCCAATGCTGTTCCGGGAAGGAATGCCACCAGGCCATTTGCTGCACGACCTCGGTCGCCAGCTCCACACTATACTCATGCCGCAGCAGTCCAAGATCCTCGAATATTGTCCAGCCGTCTTCCCCGGCCCCTTCCCCCGATGAGGCCAGCAGCAGCGGGAAAATCGCAGGAAAAGAACTCAATACATGCCGATATATCCACGCCTCCCTGTCGATGCTCTCCCGATTGGTGAGCGGTTTGAAGACGTAGCTCTGCTCTGGCCCTGGATAGAAACGCTCTACCCATCGGCCATTCATTCCTTGATATAACGGCTCCCTCTTCCACAACCCTTGCCCGTTTAGCGTTCCATCCGGAAGGACGTAACTGCTCAGGTCTTCCATAATCCCCTCTCCCAACCTTACAACGTGCTTACACCAACCGTCTAGTTCCGCGACCCTGGATACACCGGAGCTACGCCTGAACCGGCTTCTCATAAATGTTGAACTCCCCATTCGTCCCAACAAAGCGATACCCGTTCCCACTGTAAAATGCATTCAGCGTTGGATTGTTAGCCATACAGTCCAGCCTTACCCGATCCTTACCCTCAAAACGGATGCCGGCATCGCACCAGCGGAGGATCGCTTGGCCGAGTCCGGAATTCGCATACTGGCGATTGATGGCCAGCCTGTGCAAGTACAGGGCCCGATCTTCGGGATGCGCCTTGTCGCCCCACAGGGAGTAATCCCACTGGCTTGGCTGTTTCATCAGAATGACCATGCCGGCAACCTGTTCCCCGTCCATCGCCACAAACACCTCGCCGCGCTCGATTGCGCTGGGGGTATCATGGGAGTCCTTGCCTTCAAGCAGTCCGCTCCATTGATCGGAGCCTTTGCTTTTCAGCCAGCGGGCCGTTTCCAGCAGCAGGCCCATGACCGCCTCCGTATGCTCCGGCTGTGCCTGCCCCATCGTCAATGAATGATGAATGTTCGTCTCTTGTATCGTAAATGATATCTTCATTCGATTGTGTTCACTTCCATCTCGTCAAGAATATGTACATCCAATTTGAAATTCGTCGATTTTAAATATATACCGATTATCATGGAATTGATTTCCGTGGTCAAGCTCTGCCAGGAGAGACAACCTGTTTATTTACTGTTGACTGTATATTGGACTGATCTTATGTTCTATTATAAGAAGATATATACTATGCGCTACCCCCGCCGGGGCCAATACAATAAGGAAAGTGGGCCCTTAGTAATTTCTAATGAGGATTCATGAAAGGAGCACAGATCTACAATGTTGGCTGTTGATATGGAAACGATACGCAAGCAGTTGCCTGTCTGGGTGGAGGTCAGCAGGCCTCATGCAGCACATGGAAAGGTAGCCTCGTATATCCCTGAACTGTCCAAAGCACCTGCAGACGCGCTTGGAGTCACCATTCTAACGAAGGACGGGGAGTCTGCGAGCGCGGGCGACTGCGGCATGCGCTTTACGCTCCAGAGCATTTCCAAAGTGTTCACACTCATTCTGGCTCTCATGGATCACGGGGAAGATGAGGTGTTCAGCAAAGTCGGCATGGAGCCGACCGGCGACAACTTCAACTCCATGCTGAAGCTGGAGCTGGTGCGTCCAGGCATTCCCTTCAATCCGCTGATTAACGCCGGGGCCATTACCGTCTCCTCTTTCATTCGAGGCAGAGACCCCAAGGAGAAATCCGAACGAATCCTTCAGTTTTTCAAGGATCTGACCGGCAACCCCGGCCTCGATTACGATCTTCAGGTGTATCGCTCCGAATCCGAGACCGGAAATCTGAACCGCTCCATTGCCTACTTCCTGAAGGAGAACGGCGTTCTGAGCGGGGATGTCGAAGAGGTGCTGGACGTCTATTTCCGCCACTGCGCCATCCTTGCAGATTGCTCCGATCTTGCCCGAATGGGCCTGGTGCTTGCGCACAACGGGGTTGACCCGATGACGGGCCAAACGCTCATTCCCCGCAGATATGTGCAAATCGCCAAAACCTTTATGACGACCTGCGGCATGTACAATGCATCCGGAGAATTCGCCATCCAGGTCGGCCTCCCTGCCAAAAGCGGGGTGTCCGGCGGCATCCTGTCACTTGTTCCCGGATACTGCGGCATCGGCGTTGTCGGACCTGCGCTGAACGACAAAGGCAACAGCCAAGCTGGTGTACATCTTATGGAGCATATGTCACGTGAGCTGGACTGGAGCATGTTCTAGGATGGTTCAGGTTATATCACATAAAAAAGGTCCGGGAAACAGCGCTCTTACATGAGCCTGTTCCCGGACCTTTGTACGCATTCTACCAACCCCGCGCTATTATAATGACATTCTGCTCAATAGAGGATTACCTGATGCTTTCCCCAAGCTGGACTTCTCCGGTTTCCTGGTTCCAATAGAGAGGGATACCGAGCTTCTCGCAGATCAGTTCCAGCGGATACATCGTGGAATTGGCCAGATACGGAAGTTCAAGCTTCTCTTTGGTCGCTTTCCCGTTCACTAGCAGTACCGGCGGATTGCTTTTCTTAACCGCAATGGTCTTTCCCTTATAAGAAAAAGAGATCACCGGATACCTCTGATTGTTGGCCTTCGGATCCGGATTTGACTGCCCAATTTTCGTGGTGACGCCCAGCGACTGAAATACACTGGTAAACGGTACGTACAGCTCTCCGTCAATGACGGCAGATGATGCATAGAACCGGACGTTCTCCCCGTTCACCTTCCAGGTCATGGCTGGGAGCACCTGGGCTGCGCTGTTGCCTTTGAGCTGCTGTGATCCGGCGACAGTTCCCATTCCCGAATAGTAACCGTCGCCCCATGCGAGCAGCTTTCCATCCTCGCTGACCGCGTAGCCGGTTTGGCTTGCCGAGCCCTCGATGGCCTTGATACCGGTGAGTCCTTTGACCTGAAACGGCTTCGCTGTAGGTACCGTGTTGTAGTTCCACTGCCAGACGGTCCCGTCGCTTTTCAGCATATACAGACGTTGGTAGCCTGTCTTGATCTCTTTAATCTGTTTCATGCCGATCACATCTTTCACAGCTGCAGGCGGCTTGTTGCTATCAGCGTTCCAGTGAAGAACGGTACCATTGCTATGGAGGAGGAACACATCTGAATATGACACTGCTATTCTTTCAATTGAAGAAGCTAGAGGTTTTACTTCCCTCAGCTCATTCTCTGTACGATATCTGTCATAAAAGCTGTTGTACATATTCAGTGTCCCTACGTTCCCGTCCTCATCCAGCACAACCGCTTCATATCTGGCCATCACGGCCTCCCGAACATCTGAAAAGCCCTTAAGGCGAGTGAGCCGGATATCGAAGGCTTGGTGATCCCGGAACGAAGGATACCACAGCGTCGCTGTGCCGTCCTTATGAATGACAATGGAGCCGAATGCCTCGGAATAAGCAAGCCGCTTAACATTGTGCAGCTGCGTTAATTGAATCGGATCTCCCCGTTTTTGAAACGGCAGCTGTGCGTCACCGTTCATATAAGGTGTATAGAAATCTCCCCATGCCCACACCTCACCGTCCTTGTTTAGAGCAAATGAAGTGCTGCCTCCGGCCTGAACCTGAATAATGTCCGACAATCCTTCCACGGTCTTGGGAACGAATTGATGAATAGCCGTCCCATCCCCAACCTGTCCGAATTTGTTGTAACCCCAAGCGGTGACAGAGCCGTCACTCCAAGCGGCAACGCCATGACCATTTCCGCCAGCAGCACTTACAGGCTGTACGGTTGGAGCGGCTTGCGCATGGGTCTTCCAGCCGATAGAACCTACCGTCACCGCAAGCAGAACCGCCAGAACACCTTTCGCCCAATGTTTTGCAGTTTTCAAATATAACAATCCTCCATTCCGCCATTAACTTGTACTCTCGTTCTACCAAACGATGAAAAAGGGAAAATGTTTCATTCCTTCGTCATTTTTCCTAATCGATGATCATTCTTTATGCCCGTGCGATTGGCACTAAAATCCTCGCAATGCCTTAATATTCCATATCATGGAAAGTAATAATGAAGCAAAAATAGTTCCATGTGAGCAGGCCGTGCCAGCCGCGGCTGAAGCGCTTCAGACTACTAAGAACTTGGCCTCATCTCTTTTTCTATGTTCGATGCTATAATAAGCCCGGTTAAATCCATAAAGAGAAAGGTTCTCGCAAAAGAATGGAGGGAAATGGATGAATGTGAAAAAACGTCAAATGCTCATAGTCCTGCTGACTGCTCTTCTTTTGGCCGGATTTCAGGCTCCGGCACATGGAGAAGCGACCGGAGTTCGGGCAACCTGGGTGTGGCAGACAGAATTCATTGCGGATCGCGGAGAGCAGCTTATTGCATTTGCAAAAGGTGAAGGAATCAACCTCATTTATTTACAAATTCAGCGCCAGCTTCCAAAACCAATGTACGAACACTTTATCCAGCAGGCTCACGAGAACGGAATTACCGTCCATGCCCTGGGAGGAGATCCTAGATGGGCGCTTGCGGAGTATCGTAACGATATGCTGGACTTTGCCGATTGGGTTACCAGCTACAATAGGGAGGCAGCTGCCCGATTTGACGGTATCCACCTCGATATCGAACCCTATGTGCTTGATCAATGGGAAGATCAGCATCCGTCGATCATCGAATCCTGGCAGCGCAATCTGACCGCATTTCTGAACACCATATCCGATGCCGGACTGGAAACGGGAATAGACATCCCATTCTGGTTTGACTCTTTCACCCTGGCGGATGGGACCGGACTAAACGAATCGCTGATGAACGATTTTGACCACGTTACGGTGATGGCTTACCGGAACCAGCTCGATTCAGCGAACGGAATCATATCTCTGGTTCAATCTGAGCTGGAGCTTGCCAGTCGGCTAGGACATCGGGTGATCGTTGCCGTCAATACCAAAGAGATGCCGAAGGAGCCTCATACCTCCTTCTATGGACTCGGGAAAACGTATATGAATCAGACGCTGCTCGAACTGCAGCATGAGCTCAGCTCTTTCCCTTCCTTCGCTGGGCTGGCGATCCATGACTACCGCAGCTGGGAGAGTATGCCCCATTCAGAGGATAGTGGACCGAATCAGCCGCCTGACAATGAAGCGCCTGCTCCTGTTCCAGATCCTGTTCCAGAGCCGGCCCCTGATCCGGGAACCGGGGAACCTGTTCCAGCCCCTGACCCCATCGAGCATGCTGGGCCGATAAGAGGGACTTATATATGGGAAGCAGAACAGGCGGTACATGAGAGCCAGGAAATTCTTGAATTCGCCCGTGAGAAGAATCTGAATTTACTGTACGTCCGGCTGGACCTTGAACAGCCGTTCAGCGCTTATTCTTCGTTTGTCCGAGATGCGGCCGAGGCCGGAATTGAAGTTCACGCCTTGGGCGGTCATCCGCTATGGGCGCTTGAAGAGAACCGGGACAGAATGATGCGGCTTGTCCATTACGTCAAGGACTATAACCGGAATGTGGACAGCCTTTCCCGCTTCCACGGCATTCATCTGGATATCGAGCCTTATGTGCTTCCTGGCTGGAGCAGCCATACGCCGGATATCATTTCCCAGTGGACATCCAATATCGATGCTTTTGTCCGCGAAATGAGGCGTGACTCGGAGTTGAAGTCCAGCATGGACATGGCCGCATGGCTGGACAAACACGCGGTACCCGGCGAGAACCTGTCCCTGGCCAAATGGATGATCAGCCGGATGGATCATGTATCCGTCATGGCCTTCCGCGATACGGCCGAAGGCTCGAACGGGATCGTCAGCATCGCCCGGGAAGAAATTGCATATGCAGATGAGCTGGGAAAGCCCATTCTCCTTTCGGTCGAAATGAAGGAAAGTCATGAAGGCAATCATATTACGTTCTATGAAGAAGGCGCTGCCTATATGGAAGAGGAGCTTGCCAAGCTGCCCGGACTTTTGCAGCACTCGTCCTCTTATTCAGGCATCGTCGTTCATGCCTATGATTACTGGAAGAATGCGAGACCCTGAGCTAATGCTTTAACAGCTTGCAAATCGCTTAGGCAACAACCCTCCCCCCTAGGGACGGGTTGTTGCCTTATTTTATCGTCCTGCTCGTATAGGCCCTCCTCTGCAAGGGAATATTACCCATGTCTTATGAGCATCAACGTATGTGTTCATAAACATCATTATCGACAAAGGGAAGCGTATTCGAATGAAACATATCCATATATGGACGATTGTTCTCTTTATCTCTTTAGGCAATATGTATATCGGGACCGATACCGTCTATGCGGATCCCTCCCTGCCGATCATAGCGGAAGATCCAGAATACACCATTGATATCTATCCCTCTCACCACAAGCTTGTCGTGTCAAAGCAGGGCAAGATAATAAAAACCTACCGGGTTGCCGTAGGAAACCCATCCACGCCAACGCCAGTAGGAGAATACCTCATCACTTATAAAGGCAAAAATTGGGGACCCTCTTACGGGCCTCGCTGGCTCGGGCTGAATGTTCCATGGGGGCATTACGGCATTCACGGCACGAACAAGCCCTATTCCATCGGCCAGCATAGAAGTCATGGATGCATCCGCATGTATAATCATGAGGTCATAGAACTGTTCGATCTCGTCCCCATTGGCACTAAAGTTACTATATTCGGCCATGTGCTCGGAGATTGGATGCAGAGTCCAAGAAACCTTGCTGCAGGCGATATCGGAGGAGATGTACAGCTCGTCCAGAACCGCTTGAAAAGTGCCGGTTATTATGACGGTATGTGTGACGGCAAATTTGACGCTAATACCACAGCAGCACTAAGACGGTATCAACGGGACCTCGGCCTCCCCGAAAACGGTGTTGTCAGCTCCAAAGTCTATCAGGAATTAGGGCTGATCGAATAATTGCCGTGCATCATCTTCGTATTAAAGCATTAATAAGATCGCCCACGCTCACATTGCCTATCTCCTCAGCCAGCCGATCCGCCTCTGTCCTTCTCCGAAGAGAGCCTGCAAGTACAATGGCCACCTTCTGGTCCCGGTCGACCAGGACGGATTCAACCTCCAGCGCATTGGTCAGAATACCCACGATCACGGCGATTTCCTGTGGAGACAGATTGGGGAGCGAGGTTTTTTTTTTGCTTTTTGCTCTGCTTCTACCGTTATTTCCGTTGTTGCCGTTCTTGCCATTTATTCTCACGGGCTCCCCACCTCCCCACTACACGATAACGATAGGACTGCCTGCTCCTCCAAGGATGCTTGATCCGCCCAATCCCCCGATCAGGGATGCCAGGATTACAATGACAACGATAAGCGTAACGAGGCGTTGATTGTCTTCTTCATTCATGATCGATCCCCTCCAATTGCATGGATGGTTCTTCTTATTATATGAACGCGGGTTTTTTGGTGTTCCACAGGCTTGTGACATCACCGGATTCGACTTCATGCCTGCTCGTTTGACTGGTGTTGTTTTTATCGCTCCGAACGCTTGACATTCCGTTCCCTCCTGTCACAATAGAGAGGAAGTGCTGCACTACATACTTTAATTAGGAGGATCCCACACATGAGAACGATTACACTCGGAAGCAGCTCACTTGAAGTTCCCGCGGTCGCCGTAGGGTGCATGCGGATCAATTCATTGGATAAAACAGAAGCGGAACGCTTCGTACGCACAGCGATGGAGGAAGGCGCCAACTTCTTCGATCATGCTGATATTTATGGAGGCGGTGCCTGCGAAGAAATCTTCGCAGATGCTGTTCAGATGAATCCGACCGTTCGCGAGCAGATGATTCTGCAATCCAAATGCGGCATTCGGCAAGGGATGTTCGATTTCTCCAAAGAGCATATTCTCGCTTCGGTTGACGGCATTCTGAGCAGACTGAAAACCGATTACCTGGATGTGCTGCTGCTTCATCGCCCTGATGCGCTCGTTGAGCCCGAGGAAGTAGCTGAAGCATTCGATCAGCTGGAGCGTTCCGGAAAGGTTCGGCATTTCGGTGTCTCCAACCAGAACCCGATGCAAATCCAGCTGCTCCAGAAGTCGGTCAAACAGCCGATTGTAGCCAACCAGCTGCAGCTTAGCATCACCAACGCCACCATGATCTCCAGCGGCATTAACGTCAATATGGAGAATGCGTCAGCTGTCAACCGCGACGGCAGCGTGCTTGACTTCTGCAGGCTGCATGACATCACTATCCAGCCTTGGTCTCCGTTCCAGTACGGATTCTTCGAGGGTGTCTTCCTGGGCAGTGACAAATTCCCGGAGCTGAATCAGAAGATCGACGAGCTGGCCGAGAAATACAGCGTCACCAATACCACGATCGCCATTGCATGGCTGCTCCGCCATCCGGCCAACATGCAGCCGATTATCGGGACGATGAATACCGAGCGTCTGAAAGACTGCATTAAGGCTACTCATATCACCTTGACGCGTCAAGAATGGTACGAAGTATATCGCGCAGCGGGCAACATTCTACCGTAACAAGCTTGTACGGGCATGTTAACAGGTTCCTATCATAAACAAACCTCCAAGACCGCCAATCTGGAACAGATTGGCTTTGCTCTTGGAGGTTTTTTTCACATATGGAGAAAGATTATGGCCAGCACGAGAAACTGCACCGCTCCGGCAATTTCGAGTATGCCAACCTTCATCGGCTTGATGACCTTCCCGGAAAGCACCAGCGCGCGCGCCAGCGGAAACAGGAAAGCCAGCGTCAGCCAGGGATAGCCGAGCAGGAACGGAACGAGCAGAATCACAGCATGATAAGCTTTGGAGTAGTATGTATACCGCCTGTTCTTCCGCTCGCGGAACACCGATTTCACGAACAATGCCGTCCCCGTAAAGTACAGAAAGTTTAACAACACCACAGCTGCGAGTCCGGCATCAAGCCCGCCTCCCCCCAGCATGTAGGCAGCAGCCCCGCCTGTGCAAAACAGCAGTATTGCACAGATATCATTAAAGAGCGCACGCTCCTTCTTCCGGAGCACATGCCATATGTTAACCATGATGAACAGCAGCAAGACCGGAGCATACCCGAACAGCCACGGCTCCTGCAGCACAACCGGGATGAGCATAATGACCGCCGCAGCGCCATAGCCAATCCCCCATCTGATCCAGCTTCTTTGCCTGCTCCCCTTCTTCAGAGCCTGCAGCAGTGGGTACGACGCCAGATAGAGCAGCAGCCAGGCCAGAAAGAGCGGCACGTGAAGCAGGATCGGCTGTGCCGCCATCGTGCCGATCATATAAGGCACGGCAAGCATAGCCCAGCCTCCATGCTCGCGGGGGATTACAATTCTCGACTCCTTCATACCTTCGCCACCTTTCCACTACGATTTGAACGCTGGATCAAGGTTTAGCCACGCGGTCTTCCATGGCTGAAGCGCCTGGCGTGCGGTCTGTAATATCGCTGAAGGTGCCTACATAGTGCACGATTTCCCCCGTCTCATCCTTCACCACATTGATCGTCAACAGCTCCAAATACTGTTCCCCGTTCTTTCTCCGGTTCCAAATTTCACCCTGCCAGCTGCCCTTCTCCATTATCTCCGCCCACATCGACTGGTAGAACTGCGGCGATTGCCTTCCGGATTTAAGCAGACTTGGGTTTCTGCCAAGCACTTCCTCTTCCGCATAGCCTGTTAGTCTTGTGAAGGCAGGATTTACAGCATAGATACGCCCTTTCGCATCCGTGACCAGAATGCCCTGGCCGGTAGAGTTGAACACCTGGGAGGTCACGGCGAGCTTATCCTGATAATACATCCACACAACCAGTACAAAGCTGGCCAGTGCAACCTGGGACAGCGCCATGAAGCCGATTGAGTATTGGCCGGTTGCCGAATGAATGAAGGAAAGCATCAGCGGCGGGAAGAATCCGCCCAGGCCGCCCATCATCGACACGATACCATTGACAATGCCCGCCTGTTTATTGAAATAAAGCGGCACCAGCTTGAAAATAATGCCGTTGCCAAGCCCAGCGCATACCGCGATGGTTAAGCATCCAACCGTGTACAGCGCGATGGACGGCGAGAACGCCAGGAGAACCGCCGCCAAGGTCATGCCGATAAATACCCCCATCAGCAGAAACAGCGGCTTGAATTTATCCGCAAGCCAGCCGCCCACCGGACGGAGGAAGGTGGCGATCAGGATGAAACCGGCTGTTCTCAGCCCTGCATCCACCTTCGGCAGCTCAAAATGACTGACCAGAAAGTTCGGCAAATATACGGTAAAGGCCACGAATGAACCGAACGTAATAAAGTAAAACAGCGAGAAATACCAGAGCTTATCATTTCTATATACACCCTTGATCTGCTCCATCACCGGGGTTTTCACCCTCGGCTCCTTCCGGTCGCCCAGCACGGCGTTTAATGCCGCAAAGACGAGCAGCAATATCAAGTACATTTGGATTGTAGCCGACCATCCGATCTGGGTAGCGATGACCGGTGCAGCAAATGTCGTGATGGCCGTTCCCAGGTTGCCCATCCCGTAAATGCCGTTAACCAGTCCCAGTTTTTCCTTCGG
The DNA here is from genome assembly GCF_002276395.1 of Paenibacillus sp. 7541. Taxonomy (NCBI): domain Bacteria; kingdom Bacillati; phylum Bacillota; class Bacilli; order Caryophanales; family Paenibacillaceae; genus Paenibacillus; species Paenibacillus sp. 7541. Next base: position 29,767 of record NZ_NQLZ01000002.1, read on the forward strand.
ATAGTATTTGGGCAGAGAGGTAACCCCTACCGAGAATACCGCGCCGCCAATCCCCAGGAACAGGCCGCCGATTACCAGGTGCGTTACACTTGAAGCCGTGCTGATGAAATACACCGGAAACAGCAGCAGAATAAAACTGACAATAAACACAATCCGTGCCCCTACCACATTGGCATAATAGCCAAGCGGAATCCGCAAGACGGACCCGAGCACAACCGGGATGGCGGTCAAGATGGCGATCCGGTCAGCCGGGATGGCGATATCCTCCCGAATAAAGGGCAGCAGCGCCGAGATGATCACCCATACCATAAACCCAAGCACCAGATTCATCGTTTGCAGCGGCAGCTGCAGCTTCTTGATCATTCTAATCACCTTTTCTGTGCATAATGAATGGCTCTTACGATTGATCCCCGTTTTCATTGTAAGTGCACTTATTCACAAAAATAATAGGGAAGTTCCCTGAACCTGAGCAAGGAACTTCCCTATTATGATGAATGGATAACTTAAAGGCGCCGAAACCTCTCCCCCTGCCTGGCGGAGGAAATCAAAAATCAAGCAGCTTTTTTTTCAGCGCATATTCAACCAGCTCCGGCCGGCTCTTCAAATTGAGCTTCTCCATAATTTTGGCCTTATGCGCTTCCACTGTCTTGACGGAAACATACAGCTTCTCGGCGATCTCCTTGTTGCCGTAACCTTTGGCGATCAGCGGCAATATTTCGACCTCTCGCCTGGACAGGCTGTTGAACGGATCCTGCTCGGCGCTCTCGCTGTCCTTTTTGATGAATTCCCGCACCAGGGAGGTCGCCATCTGCGGATGGATATAGGTGCCGCCTGCATGAACCATGCGAATGGCCGAGACAAGCTCGTCGTCCGGTGCATTTTTCAGTACATAGCCCGCTGCGCCGTTCTTCAGAACATGGAACAAATAATCTTCGTCATCATACATCGTTAAAATGATAATTTTCGTGTCCGGAAACTCGCTGCTGATTTTGCCGGTGGCGATCAGTCCGCTTTCCCCGGGCGGCATGCTCAAATCCATCAGCAGCACATCCGGCCGGTGCTGAGCCACCATCGCATAAGCCTCCAGACCGTCCGCTGCCGTCGCTACCACTTCCATGTCTTCCTGATAGTTCAATATCATCGTAAATCCGCTCCGAACAACAGCATGATCGTCCGCAATCACAATCCTCATCATCCCACCTCCTGCTGCTCTGCCCGGGACAGCGGAATGCTGAGCTGAACCGTCGTTCCTTCCCCGAGTGCCGAACGAAGCATAAACTGGCCGCCCACCAGCTCGGCGCGTTCGCGCATCCCATACAAGCCGAGGCCGGTTCCCTTCGCCTCGTCAATGACCATATCAAAGCCTACGCCTTCATCGCGCACCGTCAGCAGCAGATGGCCGTTCTCTTCGCACAGCCGTACGTACACTTCATCCACACCCGAGTACTTCAGGGCGTTCAGCAGCGCCTCCTGGCACACCCGATAAACGACCGTCTCCATCTCGCTGCCGTACCGGGCCGCCGCAAGCTCGGCCGAGAACTTCACCAGCAGACCGTAATTTTTCTCCAGCCACTTGAAATGAGAACGGAAGGCTGCTTCGAGGCCCAGATCATCCAGGGAGGAAGGGCGCAGCTCTACCGACAAGTGCCGGATATCATCCAGAAGCCGTGTCAAAGACTGCTCGGTATGCTGCAGCTTCTTCAGCACATCCTCCCCGACATCCATATATTTAATGACGCGCAGATCGACCAGCGAACTGAGCAGCTCCTGAGCCACGCTGTCATGCAGCTCGCGGGATATTCGCTTGCGCTCGTCCTCCTGCGCTTTAATGACATATTTAAGCATATGGTTGCGCTGCAGCATCTCCTGCGTTTTCTGCTGCTTGGTCAGATCCAGAAGCATCAGCAACCGCACCCCCCGAGCCTCATCAATCGTATGGTAGCTGGCGGCAAACGGAACGACACCCCCGTCCCTAGTCTTGAGAAACACCTGAAAGGAAGAAAATTCCCCCTGCGGATAATTCAGATAGCACCGGGCACAGGAGATCAGTTCCTGTTCATCGGTATAGCCTTCACAGGTTTGACAGAAGGAGGGATCAGCCCCTGTACGGATCTGCTCAATGACTTGCGGGTCGATAATCTGCTCCGCCGCAGGATTCATATCGATCACCTTGCCCTCCTGGTCGATGAAGATCATCGCTTCCATGCTGTTCCGGTACAGCTTGTTCATCAACTCGCCTAGCCGTTCTCCGCTCAAAGCGTTCAAGGCTGCGACACCTCCCTGATTTGAAAAGCGCCCAATGAGGCTCCGAGGCTGTTCTGGAATCGGGCAAAGGACGCCTCATCCAGTTCGTTCTCCTTCCGGAAACCGACCAGAAGCACGCCAATGACGCGGGATCCCTCCCATAAAGGCAAGGCGCCAAGACTCCGCAACTGTTCTGATACAATGATCGGATAATTGAATAAATCCTTGGCTTCGATATCGGCACTGACATTTTGAATCAGCATCGCTTTCCCGGTTTTAAATACGATCCCGGCGACGCCTTTGCCGGAATGGAGCACGATCCGCTTGTACCGGTCGTTCCTGTTCCCCGAAACGTACTGCCATGTAAGCACAAACCGGTCTTCAGCCGGCTGCACGAGCGCCAATGACACAAAGTCGAATTGAAACCTGCTCCGAATGCCGTCAATCTCCTGCTGATAATGAAATGAATGGAGATTCGTCATGGTCATACCCCTAACTCCTCTGATGTAGAAAAGAAGGCCGCGATCAGCCTTCCCTTTAGCTACATGTCATATTTACGGTGCTTTCTATACAGAATATATCGTCTGCCGATATAATTCAACGGCACACTCCACACATGAACAAGCCGGGTGAACGGCCACAGCGCAAAAATGAACAGGCCTGCGGTGATGTGAATTTTAAAAGACAGCGGCACATCGGTCATCAAGCCCGGGTCCGGCCGGAGAATAAAGAGCTGGCGGAACCACACCGACACCGACTCCCGGTAGTTGAAATCCGGCTGCAGCGCATTGGTGACGAGCGTGCTGTACATGCCTGCCGCCACAATGAACAGCAGCAGCACGTTAACGATCATGTCCGAGGCGGAACTGAGCTGTCGCACATTCTTCATCGTGAATCTGCGGAAGGTGAGCAGCACCATCCCGGCCAGTGTCAAAAACCCGAAAGCCCCACCGATATAGACGGCCCCGATGTGATAGAGATGCTCGTTCACCCCGATCGCTTCCATCCAGGACTGGGGAATGCCAAGCCCCGCTACATGGCCGGCAATTACCGGAATGATGCCCATATGAAACATGAGGCTGCCTGCCTTCAGTCTTTTTTTCTCCACGAATTCACTCGACTTTGCTGTCCAATGGAATTGATCTGTCCGGTAACGGTAAATGTGACCAACAACGAAAACCGAAACACAAATATAGGGGAAAATCACCCACAATAACTGATCTATCATCCTCATGTGCCCTGCGCCTCCTGAATGACACACGCCTTAAATGTATCGCGCAGTCCGTTGATAAGATGGAAGTACGGGCTGGCCGCCTCCTTCAGAGCCTGCTGCAAGCGGTAGGTGCCGTCCTCCATAACCGCCAGCATCAACCCCAGGATGTTCGCGGCTTCCTGCTCGTGCCCCCGCCAGTCGGCGGCTGACAGAAACTCGCACATCAGCGGCAAATAATCCGACAGCTCCGTACCTTCGATCTCTAGGCCGAACAGCTCATAGGCCTCTTTAAGGCGGACCAGCAGGGAGCCTCGCTCCCGGCTGTCCTCATATTGGTAGTACGTCATATATAATGTCGTTTTCTTTTGGAAATCAAAGGTCTGCACATACATCTCTTCAATCTGCTCCATGCTGTATGTCTGCATAGCCTCCCAGTACTGCTGCAGTGCAGGGTAAGCAGGATGTCCGGCAATCAGCGCTTCGGCCCAGACCGATGGATGGTAGTCGATCTTTTCCGGATAGGACAGCTGCCGGGCATAAAAGGCGAACAACGCTTGTTGTTCATGCAGCTTCTCGAGATCAATCACGCCATATCCCCCCGTAGAAGTTTTCTTCGTACTGTGTCTTGCCGCCTTTACCGAAGCCTTCCGGTCCGCAGCCCGAGCAGCCGAGACCGAAGCCTTCGTCCCCCTGCGAACGGTATACGTCCATATACGCTTCCTTATGGGAGGTAGGGATGACAAAGCGGTCTTCGTACTTGGCGATTGCCAGCAGCCGATACATCTCTTGGACTTGATGCGAGGTAAGCCCTACCCGTGCCAGCCGGCGTTCATCGAAGTCTGCACCGGAGGAGACCGCACGCATCATGGAGCGCATCATGGCCATTCTTTGCAGCGCCTCCTTGACCGTGTTCGTATCCCCGGCGGTCAGCATGTTTGCCAAATATTGAATCGGTGTCCGCATCTCTTCAATCGCCGGGAAGATCAGGTCCGGATTCGAGATCGAATCCTTGCCTTCAAACACATTCATGATCGGACTGAGCGGCGGAACATACCATACCATCGGCAGGGTCCGGTACTCCGGATGCAGCGGAAACGCCAGCTTGTATTCAATCGCCAGTTTATAGACCGGCGACTTCTGCGCGGCTTCAATCCATTCCTCCGGGATGCCGTCGGCCCGTGCCTGCTCGATGACAGCAGGGTCGCTCGGGTCCAGAAACAGATCGCACTGGGCCTGGTACAGATCCTGCTCATCCGGCATGGACGCTGCTTCCTGAACGCGGTCCGCGTCATACAGCAGCACGCCGAGATAGCGGATGCGCCCGGTACAGGTTTCAGAGCAGACCGTCGGCAGTCCCGCTTCGATTCTCGGAAAACAAAAGGTGCATTTCTCCGCTTTGTTCGTTTTCCAGTTGAAATATACCTTTTTGTATGGACAGCCGGTCATGCAGTAGCGCCAGCCCCGGCAAGCCTCCTGATCGACCAGCACGATCCCGTCCTCATCCCGCTTGTACATCGCTCCGGATGGACAGGAAGCCACGCAGCTCGGATTCAGGCAGTGCTCACACAGCCGCGGCAAATACATCATGAACGTCTGCTCGAAGTTGAACTTGATCTCTTCCTCGATCTTCTCAATATTCGGATCGCGCGGGCCTGTCACATGGCCTCCCGCCAGATCGTCCTCCCAGTTCGGTCCCCACTCCAGATCCATCGTATCTCCGGTTACCGCGGATTTCGGGCGGGCAACCGGCTGGTTATTCTTCTCTCCGGCATTCGTCAGATGCTCGTAATTGTAAGTCCACGGTTCATAATAATCCTTCATCTCCGGCATGTCAGGGTTGTGAAAAATGCTGCCAAGCGCGATTTTGGACAGCCTGCTGCCGGATTTCAGCTCCAGCTTGCCGTTCTTAAGCGTCCAGCCACCCTTGTACTTCTCCTGATCCTCCCAGCGAACCGGATAGCCGATCCCCGGCTTGGTCTCCACATTGTTGAACCAGATATACTCTGCTCCGGGCCGGTTTGTCCAGGTGCTCTTGCAGGTTACACTGCAGGTATGGCATCCGATGCATTTGTCCAGATTCATCACCATGGCCACTTGCGCTTTAATCTTCAAGCCAATCCACCTCTTTCATTTTGCGGACAGCCACGTATACATCCCGCTGGTTTCCGATCGGTCCGTAATAGTTGAATCCATAGCTGAGCTGGGCATAGCCCCCAACGACCTGCGTCGGCTTCACATGGATTCGGGTCGGGGCGTTGTGGCTCCCGCCGCGGTTTTTCGTTATCTCAGAGCCCGGGACATAGATATGTTTGTCTTGGGCATGGTACATGTACATTGTCCCTTTCGGCATCCGGTGACTGACCACAGCTCTCGCGGTGACCACGCCGTTGCGGTTGAATACCTCCAGCCAGTCGTTGTCCTCAATATGATGGGCCGCTGCGTCTTCATTGTTCAGCCATACCGTAGGTCCGCCCCGGAACAGCGTCAGCATGTGCAGATTGTCCTGATACGTGCTGTGGATGTTCCATTTCCCGTGCGGGGTCAAATAGCGCAGCACCAGCGCCTCACCGCTGCCGCTAATCTGCCGGTCCCGAGGGCCGAACACCATCGGCGGAAGTGTCGGTTTATACACTGGAAGCGCCTCGCCAAACTGCAGGAAAATCTCATGATCGATATAAAAATGCTGTCTGCCGGTCAGCGTACGGAAAGGGACAAGACGTTCGATATTCGTAGTGAATGGAGAATATCTTCTGCCCATCTTGTTGGATCCGCTGAATACCGGTGTCGGGATGACCTCACGCGGCTGCGCCGTAATGCTCTGGAATGTGATGCGTTCCGCCGCCCGGTCTGCCGAAATATCCTTCAGCTGCACGCCGGTATCCTGTTCGCACGCCTCCCAGGCACGCTGGGACACCCTGCCATTCGTAGCTGACGATATCGACAGTATGACCTCAGCCGCATCCCGTGCCGTATACAGCTTCGGAAGCCCCTGCTTGATCGACCCGTCCTCGTAGATGCCGTTCACCCGCTTCAGTTCCTCGTATTCCTCCGCAACGGAAAAGCTGACGCCGTGCGCGCCCACCTTGCCTTTGGAAAGAAGCGGCCCCAGCGAAATGAACTTGTCATACACTTTCGTATAATCGCGTTCCACAATCGTCAGATTCGGCATCGTCTTGCCCGGAATTGCCTCAATTTCACCCTTGCGCCAATCTTTCACCATCCCGTAAGGCTGAGCGATCTCACTTACGGAATCATGCGCGAGCGGGGTGGCCACAAGGTCTTTGTGTACGCCGGGCAAATGCTCCTTCGCCATCTCCGAGAATGTCGCGGCAAGCGTTCTATAGATGTCCCAGTCCGACCGCGATTCCCAGAGCCGATCGACAGCCGGATTGAACGGATGCACAAACGGGTGCATATCAGTCGAGGACAGATCCGTCTTCTCATACCAGGTCGCAGCCGGAAGAACAACGTCGGCATACATCGGAGTCGCCGTCATGCGAAAATCAAGGGCAACCAGCAGATCCAGCTTGCCTACCGCTTCTTCCCGCCAGACCATCTCCTTCGGCTTCTGCTCCTCGTTCGGAGCGGAGAGCAGGTTATCCGATGTTCCCAGCAGATGTTTCATGAAATATTCCTGCCCCTTGGCCGAGCTGGATATCAGGTTGGAGCGCCACACAAACATCGTGCGCGGGAAATTCTCCGGCGCATCGGGGTCCTCGGCCGCAAACGTTGTTTTACCGGACACAATCTGCTCATAAGCATGCTTCACAATGTCCTCGTTGCTTGTTTTTCCCTGCCGGTTCGCCTCCTCCGCAAACGCCAGAGAACTCTTATTGAACTGCGGATAGGACGGAAGCCAGCCGAGCCTTGCGGCCAGCACATTATAGTCTGCGGGATGGCTGTAACGTATATCGCCGCCTGTTGGCGATTTCAAGGACTCGGTATCCATCTCCTCATACTTCCATTGATCGGTAGCGAAGTAGAAGAACGAAGTTGCGTTTTGCTGCCGCGGCGGCCCCTGCCAATCCTTAGCGAAGGCTACGGTCGACCAGCCCTCAATCGGGCGGCATTTCTCTTGACCGACATAGTGGGCCCAGCCGCCTCCATTGACCCCTTGGGAAGCGGTAAGAATGACCAGGTTCAGGATAGAGCGATAGATCGTGTCGCTGTTGAACCAGTGATTGATCCCTGCGCCCATGATGATCATGGAACGCCCGCCTGTATCCAGTGAATTTTGCGCAAACTCCCGCGCAATCTGGACCACGATGGAGGCTTTCACACCCGTAATGCTCTCCTGCCAAGCAGGAGTGTACTTCGAAGTCGAATCCTCATAACCGCTGGCCTCCAGCTCGCTTCCCGCACGCCGGATGCCGTACTGGCTCAGCATCAGGTCGTACACGGTGGCTGCAAGACACTGCGTTCCGTCAGCCAGCTGAATGGTTTTGGCAGGAATCATCCGTTTGAACGTACCGCCGCCATCGTGATCAAAGTATGGAAAATGAATCGTTTGATAGCTTCCGCCATGAGGCTCAACCGAAAGCGAAGGCGAGATGACCGAGCCGTCCTCGCGCTCCAGAATCAGGTTCCACGGCTTCCCTTCCTCCCAGCGCTGACCCATCGTTCCGTTCGGCACCAGGATTTCCTCCGTCGTTTCATCGATGAGAACCGGCTTCCACTCAGCATGCGGCGGCGACGTTTCCCACAGATCGCTTGCCCGCAGGAAGCGGCCTGCTTTATAACCGTCCTCGAACTCCTCAAGCAGTATTAGAAACGGCATATCCGTATACTGTTTGGCATAATTCAGGAACATCGGCTCCTGACGCTTATGGTAATATTCATCCAAAATGACATGGGTCATGGCTTGGGCAATGGCAGCATCGGTTCCAGGGTTTGGCGCCAGCCAGTTGTCGGCAAACTTCACATTCTCGGCGTAATCCGGGGCAACGGAGACAACCTTGGTTCCCTTATAGCGAACCTCGGTCATGAAATGTGCATCCGGCGTGCGCGTCAGCGGCACATTGGAACCCCACATCATGAGATAGCCGGCGTTATACCAGTCGCTCGATTCCGGAACATCGGTCTGCTCTCCCCAAATTTGTGGAGAAGCCGGCGGCAGATCGGCATACCAGTCGTAAAAGCTCAGCATCTCGCCTCCGAGCAATGAAATGAAACGGGCACCGGAGGCGTAGCTGATCATCGACATTGCCGGAATTGGCGTGAAGCCTGCGATACGGTCCGGTCCGTATTTGCGTATCGTATATATCAATTGGGCGGAGATCAGCTGGGTCGCATCCTGCCAGGACACCCGGACATGACCGCCCTTGCCTCGCGCCGCTTTGTACTGTCTTGATTTCGCGGGATCCTCCACAATGCTGGCCCAGGCAGCGACAGGATTACTATGCTGCTTCAGCGCCTCATTCCACAGTCGCCACAATCGGCCGCGCATATAGGGGTATTTCACGCGCAGCGGGCTGTACTCATACCAGGAGAACGACGCGCCGCGCGGGCAGCCGCGAGGCTCGAATTCCGGCATGTCCGGCCCGCAGGAAGGGTAGTCGATCTGCTGGTTTTCCCAAGTAATAATGCCGTTCTTCACGAACACCTTCCAGCTGCAGGAACCGGTGCAGTTAACCCCATGCGTCGTTCGCACCACCTTGTCATGCGACCAGCGGCTGCGGTACATGTTCTCCCATTCCCGGCTCTTCTCCTCAAGAATGGACCAATTGTCCGAATAGCTTTCCACCCTTTTGAAGAACCTCAGTCCCTTGTTTCGTTTCATAGGACGCTCCACTCCTTCTGCTTGAATGACGATGATTGGCGGGGAATCAATGCGTCGTCCATTCGTATAATCTTATTATGAAGAAGCGGCCCCCTCCCCTCCTATTAGGGAAACTCCTATATCGCTTGACGAACTCCCTTGTTTTGCGGATGAATGCCTGTCCCCCTGATCCATCGGGATAACGGTGCTAAGCTTGAAGAAGGGCTGACATGGGGGCATGGGGGCACTCAGGCATTCTGGCATTCTGGCACGAAAAAGACCCCACCGATGGCGAGGTCTCTACTTCTACTCGTGAAATCTATAACTGATGCGTGTGCGTTCCAGCCACGCCGCGGTATCAAACTCCTCGATTTACATCGCAGCGCGAACGTTTCGGAATAGAATATTGTTCTCCAGATGAATATGGTCATACGTATCTTTCTCCAGAAGGGATAGACGCTGGTAAACAAGACGGTAAGTGCCGCAAGCATCTGCTGGCAGTTCATAATCGCTGGTGACTTCCCGCATTTCTTTCAACAGTTGACCAGCCGATTCATGTTCATCCTCCAGCTCGGACAGATGCGGTTTCAGCGCCGCCGCCGTTTCCGGACCCGGCTCGCTTACAAATTGTGTGATTAACGGGAACACCACCTCATCCTCATCCTGGGTATGATCCAGCAGCTCTCGCTTCAAATCCGAGAACAGCTCCTGTACCCGAAGCAGCTCCGGATGTGCACCTCCATGAACACGCGCCAGCTTCGTAACATAGGGCACCAGCGCAGGCAGCTCTTCCATTAGAAAAGCGTGATGCTTCTTCTGGATATGGTCGATCAGCTCAAGCGCTGTCAGTTCGGCCGGACGATGCTGCTGATATTCCGCAAATTTCCGCTCCACAAGCTGTGCTTGCTCCAGCACTTTAACCGGGTCCAGTCCCCGGCCAAGGGCAGCCTCTTCCAATGAAACTTGTCCGCCACAGCAAAAATCAATCCGAAGCTGACGGAATACATCGGCGGTCTGTGGTACGGCTGTCACAATATCAGATACTTGCGTTTGAAGTGTTAATGTACTCATGTTTCACTCCCCCATTCCTGTTGCAATCGTCTTGCTTACCATCAAGTATATAGAAGGAGGTGTCTCCGCTTGTGATTGCCGTCATACCAAATTCAAACGATCTGTGACAGCGGCACCACCTTCGCGGCCATGATCACATTCGCTGCATAATAAAAAAAAAGCATTCCCCGACGATCTGTCGGGAAACGCTCCTTGACTTGTGTTACATTTCGTTATAATCAATCTCCAAGAATTGCGTCACTTCCTGCTCCCACCGCTCTTTTACAAACGCCACATGATTCGGGTGAACATTGTAAGCTTCATAATCAGCTTCACTGTCAAACACCATGGAAAAGCCGAAATGATAGGTATTCTTGGGGCTGATCTGCCGGAATACTTGAAAATTCTTTACGGTAGGAATCGCGCTGAGCGCAGTCCGCCCATCCTCCAAAAAGCGCTGCTCTTCTTCTGAACCCTGCTCATGCTTTAATGAAAATATAACGGAATGAATGATGGCATTACTGCTCATATCGAACATCCTTTCTATATTTTGAGTTGTAACTATTATATGGTATAGTGCTGTAAATGAACATCCAGTGATTAGGAGATTCATAGATTTCGTTCATTGCGGATAGGAGTTCGATAGGATGGAGTATCTCAAAAAGGAACTGATTCTCAATCTCACAGTCATCTCGGCCGCGATCGCTGCCATTCTCGGAGCCATTGGCGCGGAGCTAAGTATAAGCAGCTCGGAATTCAGCAATCGTGATGATTGGGGACCGGTATCTTTCGACGCGTCCTAACAGATAGGACGAATCCGATCTGTTATAATCGGCGGATTCGAACCGCCGCGGTTTTAAAGCCAGGCATTTTACAATTCGGGTCAAGCTCGGGGCGGGTAGCCCGGTTGACATTTTGGATGCCGCCCCAATGCATCGGCACGAACAGGGTATCCTCACGGATATGCTCCTTGATTCGGCTTCTCACCTTGAAGCTGCCAAACTCCGATTGGATCAGCACCCATTCCCCATCCTGGATGTGATAGCGCTCTGCCGTATAAGGATGCAGCTCCACGAAATTCTCCAGCTCTCGTGCAGCAAGCGACGGGCTTCTCCGGGTCTGTACTCCGGTCAGGTAATGATACAGGACCCGTCCGTTTGTCAGAATAAGAGGATACGCCTCGTTCACACCGGCCCAGGCTGGACCTTGATCCGCGGTGAACACCGCTTTTCCATCGGGGTGGGCAAACTTATCGCGGAAGAGCAGCCCGCTGCCTTCCTCCTCCGTCGAAGGACACGGCCAGTATATCCCTTCCTCCCGGCGCAGCCGGTCGTACGTGATCCCATAATAGTCCGCAATCCCTCCCTTGCTCGCCAGTCTCAGCTCGTTGAAGATCGCCTCAGCATCCTTGTATCGAAAATACCTGCCCTTGCCCAGCGCCTCTGCAATCGAGCAGAGGATGTCCCAATCATGCCAAGCCTCACCCGGTGCCGGACGCGACGCTTCTCGCAGCAGCACCCTGCCTTCCAGATTGGTCAGCGTCCCTTTATTCTCCATGTAGGACGTCACTGGCAGCACCAGATCGGCCATGCGGGCTGTTTCGGACATGAGCATATCGGCCACCACCAGAAAATCAAGTTGTTTAAGTGCTTCGGCAACCAGCTCTGCATTCGGATTGGATACGATTGGATTGGAGCCCATCACGAACAAGGACTTTATCACGCCCTGATGCACCAGCTCCATCATCTCGTAGGCAGACACCCCTTTCCCCGGCAAGCTGGAAGGCTCCACTCCCCATACGGAAGCGACGTAGGCACGGTCCGCTTCATTCTCAATGGATCGGTAGCCCGGAAGCTGGTCTGCCTTCTGGCCATGCTCCCGTCCTCCCTGGCCATTGCCCTGGCCGGTAACGGCCCCGTAGCCGCAGCCTTCCCTCCCGATTTTGCCGGTTGCAAGCACCAGATTGAGGAAATGACGAACCGCCAGATGGCCATCCGTTTGCTGTTCAACGCCCCTGGCTGTCAGCACCATGCCCGTCTCTGCCATGCCAAAAGCGCGGGCAGCTTCCCGGATCATCCCCGGCTCCACCCCGCATCTTGCTGCAGCCACATCCACATCAACCTTCGCCATGTATGCAAGCAGATCGTCATAACCATTCGTTCGGCTGCGAATGAACGCTTCGTCAATCAGCCCCTCCTCCATCACGACTTTCAGCAGAGCGTTCGCAAGCGATAGATCCGTTCCCGGACGGATCTGCAGATGCAGATCCGCCGCTGCTGCGGTCGCCGTTCTCCTCGGATCGATGACAATCAGCTGTGCACCTGCCTCCTTCGCCTCGTTGAAATAAGGCATCAGGGTGGGCTGACACTCGGCAATGTTGGTGCCCGCCAGAATGATGCACTTCGCCAGTGGAATATCCGCCAGCCGGAAGGTTAACCCCCGGTCCATGCCGAATGTTTTGACACCGGCAGACGCAGCAGCCGACATGCAGAAGCGGCCGTTATAATCGATATAGCGGGTGCCGAGCGCCACTCTAGCGAATTTCCCCAGCAAGTATGCCGTTTCATTGGTGAGTGAACCGCCGCCGTACACGCCCAGCGCATCCGGACCGTGCAGCGCGGAGGTCTCCTGAAAACGGCCGGCGATTTCCGCAATCGCCTCATCCCAGGTGCAAGGCACAAGCTCCCCGTCTCTGCGGATGAGCGGATGCTGCAAGCGTTCCGAGTGCAGCGCATGCTGGTGGGCGTTCATTCCCTTCACACAGGCTCGCCCCTGGGAAGCTGCGTTCGGCACGCCCTCCACACTGAACGCTGCCCGCCGCTGACCGGCAATGCTTTCGGAAACCTCCTCCACCGATATTTTGCACTGTACGCTGCAGAATGGGCACTGTGTAGCCGCTTCGGGCCGTGTGCCTGCATAGGCAAATGTTTGTCTCTGTTTCACTCTCCACACCTCTTCCTATCATTGATGGAGTTTCCTATATGACACATGTTTGAATCGTAGTCAGTGAATCATCCAAGCACCTTCGCCTCATAACGATGGCCTGACGCCAGGTTCGCATCATACCACTTGCTGTTTCCGATCAGCTTGTCGGCAAGCTCTTGCTGCAGGCATGCATCCAGCACATGTTCCCGGATCGGTACGATGCCTTCGCGATCCACCCATTGCCACA
>NZ_NQLZ01000003.1:0-89437 GCF_002276395.1 Paenibacillus sp. 7541
ACCGCCTCCCCCGCCTCTTCTGCCAATCCGACAAGCTGGGCTTCTCGTACAGGATGCTGCGCATGTCCGCCCAGATACACCTCCCAGCCAGCGGGAGAAGCTGCGATGCCGATCCCCTGCACGAGGACGCTGACGTCGCCATGCGTGCTCTCCGCTATGCCCGCCGTCACCGGATAGGGCAATGACAGATTCGCCCAGTCCCTCATCAGCTGTTCCTCGATCCAGCGCATCCCCCTTTCAACATCGGCGTCCGTTCGCTCCGCGGGGTCCCCGGTCCGAATGTGCACACCGCGATAACTCCTATCCTCGGGTGCCGAGTCGGAAGCCCCAACAGACTGAACATTCCCCGGATTCCCAACGCTGTCCGCAGCAGCCAGTTCAGCATAGTAGCGCACAGCCGGACGGCATATGCCGCAGCCAGCACGATTCACAAACCCCAACGCTTCCATCAGGCCGGATATGGAAGCCGGTGCCTGCAGCATCGCTTCGTCAATAGCTTGACGCAAGGCCGCATGGCTCATGTCTGTGCAGCTGCATACAGCTCTAGCTGGCGTGCGGTCTGCAGGGTTCGGCCTCGACTTCTGGCTCCGCTGTCCCCCCGCCTTCGCCAGCTTCACTAGCGCTGCGACCGCTGGTGCGCAGCCTCCGCAAGAGCCGGAAGCCTTCGTGCTCGCTTTCACCTCGGCGACCGTCTCAAGTCCGTCAGACAGAATGGCCTGCATAATGATCCCTTTGCTGACCCCGTTGCAGGAGCAGACTGTCTCATGTTCCGGCAGAGCATCTGCTGCAGCCTCGGCTGCGGTCATCCCTCCCGCCTCCTCCCGGATCAGCTCGGATACAGGGGCTGCACGCTTCACCAATCCCAGAAGAGATGGGCCTTCCGATGGATCACCGAACAGAATAGCCCCTGCCACTATGCCATGCCGCATCGTGACCTTCTTATACGTCCCTTCAATCATGTTATAGGATTGCATGGCCGTATCGATATTCTCCCCGCCAATTTCACCGACAGAGAAGACGTCCACCCCGGACACTTTCAATTGAGAATACGGAATAGACCCAGTATAAGGCGGCGTATCCATCCCGCACAGCACCCGGGCCAGCACCTTGCCTTGTTCATACAGCGGAGCAACCAGCCCGTAGCTGATTCCGCGATGCTCGGCGCACTCGCCCACCGCATAGACATCGGGGACATTCGTTCGCATATAATCATCCACAACTATAGCCCGCCGGGTATGAATGCCGCTTCTCATCGCAAGCTCGATATTCGGCCGGATTCCGACTGCCATCACAACCATATCCGCATCGAGGGTTGCGCCGTCCGAGAAACGAAGTCCCTTGACCTTCGCTCTTCCTGTAATTCGGGTGGTCTCCCGGGACAGATGAAATCGCATCCCCTGTTCCTCAAGCTGCTTCTGCAGCATACGGGCCGACATCGCATCCAATTGACGATTCATAATATAAGGAGCGTTATGAATGACATCGACCTCGAGGTTCAGATTCAGCAAGCCGCGAGCCGCCTCCAGCCCCAGCAAACCTCCGCCGATGACAGCCGCTTTGGAACTGGTGTTGGACAATTCCTTCATCTTGACGCAGTCATCCACCGTTCGAAATGTCAGAACGCCTGCTTTATCCGTCCCGGATATCGGCGGGATGAAGGGTGTCGAGCCGCTTGCCACAATAAGTGCATCATAACTCTCCTTCATCCCGGAGACGGTCTCTATATAGCGGGATTGTGTATGGATAAAGGATACCGTCTCACCAGCGTGAAGCCGGATTCCGTGCTGGTCGTACCAGGACCAGTCATTCAGGACAATGTCCTGAAAAGCATGCTGCCCCTCGAGAACTTTGGATAACAGGATACGGTTATAATTGGGGCGCGGCTCGGCACCAAACACGATGATTTCATACCGTTCAGGCGCAAGCTTCACGATTTCCTCGATGCACCGGACCCCTGCCATACCATTGCCAACTACAATCAACTTCTTTCTCTTGTTCATGCGGCCGCCTCCACCCTGTGTTAATTCGATGTCAGAAAATATAAAAGCCCTTTTCCGTTCGTTCAGGAAAAGGGCGCCGTTGCCTCAAAGCCGATACACCATTGTATCCGACTCTCACATATCATTTAACTTATATGAATTCAGTATAGCTCAAGATTTATATATGTCAATAATTCTAACACATATTCCCCGTATTTTATTCAAAATTTTATTTTTCGAAATTTTATGTAATATATATTGACATTCAATAATGATAATATCTATAATGTGAATCAAAATCACAACGCTGTGATCAGCGAGTGCGGCAGCACAATGAAGTGCCCCGCATAACGGCAATGAGGCCGCAAAACGTTCTTTTCATTGGACGTTTTGCGGCCTTTTCTGCCTGGAGAGAAGCCTATAAAAATGATCGTAAACAAAGAATTTCATTGGATGAGGAGTGACGAGAAGTGGAGAAGAAGGGATTTTGGCAAAGCGGGCACAAGCCCACACTGTTTGGTGCGTTTCTGTATTTTGACATCAGTTTTATGATTTGGAGCATGCTCGGTCCGCTGGCGGTTGTCATTGCAGCCGATTACCCGATGGACCCGGTGCAAAAAGCCAATCTGGTAGCACTGCCGGTATTGGGAGGCTCCATACTCAGACTGGTGCTGGGCGTTCTCGCCGACCGGATCGGCCCCAAGCTGACCGCCCAGATCGGCATGCTGATAACGCTGGTTCCACTGCTGCTTGGCTGGCTGTGGGTCAGCTCGCTGGATCAACTGTATGTTGTTGCTATGCTGCTTGGCGTCGCAGGCGCTTCATTCGCAGCTGCACTTCCCCTCGCTGGGCAGTGGTATCCGAAAGAGCATCAAGGCCTCGCGATGGGCATTGCAGGGGCTGGCAACAGCGGTACGGTGCTGGCCACCTTGTTTGCCAACCGGCTGGCCCAGCATTTTGGCAGCTGGGAAGTCGTTTTCGGTCTGGCTATCATTCCAGTCACGCTGGTATTCATCTATTTCAGCCTGTTCGCCCGCAACAGCCCGAATCGGCCTGCGCCGAAGAAAATGTCCGAGTATGCCAACGTTCTGAAGCAGCGTGATACGTGGGTATTCTGCGCCATGTACTGCGTCACCTTCGGCGGTTTTGTCGGACTTGCCAACTACTTGACCATCTTCTTCAACACCCAATATGGGCTTACCCCTGTACAGGCAGCGGATATTACAACCATCTGCGTCATTGCCGGCAGCTTCTTCCGTCCGGTGGGTGGATTTCTCGCTGACCGGATTGGCGGATCGCGCATGCTGATGATGCTGTATTCCGGTGCCGCCATCATGCTGCTTGGCGTCTCCTTCCTGCCGCCGCTCCTGCTGGTTGTCATTATGCTGTTCCTCGGCATGATGTGCCTGGGGGCTGGCAACGGCTCGGTATTCCAGCTCGTTCCCCAGCGCTTCGGAGCCGAGATCGGGCTGGTGACCGGCATCGTCGGCGCAGCCGGCGGTTTGGGCGGATACGCGCTGCCGCTCATTCTCGGACGCCTGTATCAGGCTACGAACTCCTATACGCCAGGCTTTATCATTTTGGCGATCATTGCTGCCGGTTCGCTGGCACTGACCCTTATTATGCAGATAAAATGGCGCAGAAGCTGGTCCAGCCAGCTTCAGACCGGAGCACAAACCAGCTCCGTCAAGATCTGAGTTCCGGACGGACGGTCAAATACACCGACCAAGCCATAATGACAACAAGGTCGACAGCAGCGCTCTTGATGTGCGCATGCTCTCGACCTTGTTTTTATACTAGATGACTCGCTGCTTATGGTGATGCCCTTCTAGCCCTCACTCCCGGCCGCTTCCCGTATAAAACGTCCAATTCGCCGGGCAGCTTCACGCAGCTTCTCCTCGTCCTGGACGAGCGCAATGCGCACATAGCCTTCACCCTCGGAGCCAAAGGCATCCCCCGGAATGACTGCGACGCCTGCGCTGAGGAGAAGCTCACGAGCAAAACGCCGGGATGTCCAGGCGTCCGCCCCCGTCCTCAATGTATCCGGGATCCTGGCCCATACAAACATCGTTGCTTTCGGTTTATGCACATGCCAGCCTTCAGCTGCAAGGGCCTCAACCAGCACGTCTCGCCGATGCTCATACAGTGTCCCTGCATACAGCGCGTCGCCAGTGGACGACATCGCCTGCTGAATTGCCGTAACCGCAGCCTTCTGAACCGGCATGAACACACCGAAATCGATGTTGTTCTTCAAATCCCGTAAAGCTCCGACCGCCTCCTCATTCCCGACCAGAAATGCGATCCGGCAGCCTGCCATGTTAAAGCTCTTCGAAAACGAATGAAATTCCACGGCGATGTCATCCGCTCCCGGCACCTGCAATATGCTGATCGGACGATAACCGTCAAAGCCCATTTCGGAATAGGCCAGATCATGCACAATAAGAACATTCCATTTCCTCGCAAGTGCGACCAGCTTCTCAAAAAAATCCAAATCGGCCGATACCGCAATCGGGTTGCCGGGAAAATTGAGCAAGATAAACGAAGCCTCTGCCCACACCTCATCCGGTATGCTGTCCAGATCCGGGAGAAAATCGTTCTCCTCCTTCAGCGGAAGATACCACGGCTTCACTCCGGCAATCGCCAATGCTCCCGCATAGATCGGGTAGCCCGGATTCGGCACGATCGCCACATCCCCGGGGTTGCACACAGCTTGAGCCAAATGCGCCAATCCGTCCTGTGAACCCATCAGCGCTAGCGTCTGGGTTGCAGGATTTACCTTGACTCCGAATCGGTGCTCCATCCAGGCGACAACATGCTGCCGGAACTCCTCACTTCCCCGCGTCCCCGGGTAGCGGTATTGATCCTCCTTCAGCACTTCGCCTGCAAGGGCCTCCCGGATGGCCAAGGACGGCCCCTGATCCGGACTGCCGATGCTGAGGTCAATCAAATCCATGCCGGCTTGTACCGACTCCGCTCTCCATTGGGCGACCTCAGCAAATATGGAAGAGCCGACATGCGATAACTTGTCTGCCCGCCATGTGCGTTTGATTCTGTTTTGCTCCACGATGCCCCACCCACTTTTTTTCTTTACATTATACATGAATTTCGCCTCTTGCCGCCTCACAGAATCCCAGGATCATACCTGCGATTGGATCATGAGGCAGCCCCCTTCAAAGTTAGGTCTTGACCTGTAAACCTTTTCAACCTGTAAAATCAACTATACCTTATAGAGATCAGGAGTAGAGACCATGTCGAGAAAAATCGAAAACCTGCTTGTGTTTGCCTTCACCTTTGCCGCCTTCATTCTGGGCACCACCGAGTATGTCATAGTGGGCCTGCTGCAGGACATCAGCACCAGCTTGAACGTTTCGCTGGCTGCAAGCGGAATACTTGTGTCCGGATTTGCTATCGCTTATGCGATGGGCACGCCGTTTGTTGTTGCCTGGCTCGGTCACATCCCGAGACATATGACCATCGCCGCCGCATATGCCGCCGTGCTGATCTTAACGGCTGTGACATCGATGGCCGCTTCTTTCCCCGTAATGTTAACGCTTCGTATCAGTACAGCCATACTTTGCGGACTGACACTTTCCCTCGCCATTGCGATGCTGAGTGAATTTATGAGCGCCGCAAGAAGAGCCGCAGCCGTTGCCTGGGTGATCGGCGGCTTCTCGATCGCCAACGTCCTCGGCGTACCGCTTGGCACGCTCATCGGACGTGCCACAAGCTGGCAAGCCTCCTTCCTGTGGACCGCGATTGTCGGCATCATCCCGCTCATCATTATGATGGCCATCATGCCCAAGAGCTTGACCCGAAGTGTCGTTCCGGTCGCCCAGCAGCTCGCGCTGTTTAAAAACCGACGCATTGTGCTCGCCTTTATGATACCGGTGCTGGGCGTAGGATCGGTGTTCATCATCTATACATATATCACTCCATTTCTCGAGGATGTGCTCGGCTTTCCTCAGCAATGGACCAGCTCCCTGCTGCTCGTATACGGAGCGCTTACGATCTTCAGCAACTGGCTTGGCGCCAAAGTCGCCCAAGGGAATTCCCGCGTCAAGCTCAAAATCATCTTCTTGATCCAGACCGCTCTAATGGCAGCACTGGCGCTTACCGTCCAGCTGTCATGGACAGCTCTCGTACTGCTGATGCTTGTGGCCTGCTTCTCCTATGCCATCAGCGCGGCGGCGCAGCTGTATCTGATTGACTTGTCCGACAATGCAGCGCCGGGTTCCAAAGACTTTGCCGCCTCGCTCATGCCCGTCGCTTCCAACCTCGGCATTGCCGGTGGTTCCTTTCTCGGCAGCTTTGTCATCGATATCGTAGGCGTCGCCTATCTGCCATGGGCCGGAGCGCTGTTCGCCGCTGGCGCTTTTGCGGTCACCGCCCGCTGTTACCAGCTGGATCAGCTGGAGGCGAAGCACAGCATGCAGCCGGCCCAGTCCGCATAACGCTCGCTCGCCTGGCTGGCTGAGGGCTTGACAGCCCGGCTTAGCTCCGCGACACCTGCAAACAACCAGCTGTTGAACGAACAAGGACTCCACATTCCCTGATGAAGCTTGATTCCGGTGTACCGGATTAAGCTTTAGGGAGGTGGAGTCCTTATTATGCTGGCGCCGCCTATGCTGTAAGGCGGCGCCGTTTACAGTAGATTCAATTATTCAACCCGGCTAGGCATTGGGGTAAACAGCAGGTTGATCGGCAGATTGCTGCCAGGCGCAGCCGTCAGCAAAATTTCTACCTTCTGCTCGAAGTTGCCTGTTCTGTGCAGCACCGCCTGCTCGGTTGGCGATACCTGTCCGAGCGAATAGATCGGTACGATCTTGCCGTTGACCATTGCGTAACCGGAGTATTTGCCGCCACGCGGATTGAAGGAGATCAGTACGTTCGGAGCCACGCGGTCCAGTGTAATTTTGTACAGAACACCGAAGTTCCCCGTATTATGCGTAATGTCTCCCACCATCGGGTCGACGCCCACGAGGTTAGGATCATCTGCATTATCTCCGAGAGCGAGCCGTTCCGGCTGACGCCCGATAAGGTCGGCGTAGCGGATGACACGGGTCGAATCCTCGTAGGTACCACGGTTATGGACGCCGTCACGGTCCAGGATAGGCAGCTGATCAAGCACCTCCAGCGGATCGGCCTGGTCATCAATCATAATGACATCGAATTGAACCGGCAAATCACTGTACATATCCGAGTAAAGGGAAATGACATGCCCCTGTCTCATCCGGATCGCGCTCAGCTCGGTCATAACCAGCTTCTGTTCACCCGGCTCAAGTGTAACCGAGGACTGCTTCGATCCATCCAGCATGGACTGGAAGTAATTCTGCACCGAGCGTTTGCCCGCTGCTGTCGCAATCGGAGATGGACCGGCAAATCCAAGGTAGTCAGTTCGCAGTGTGACCGGCGCATTGTTAATGTTGGTCGCCACAACATACATCTTCACATCTTTATTCACGTTGTTGACATGGTGGATCATAAACCGCATATCCCCGGAAGCCGTCTCGCGGTATACAATGCCTTCGCTGTTCACCGTCTCCGGACTGTTGCTCCGGATCAGCGTGCTAGGCTCATCATAGAAGCTGTAGTTCAATTTGTCTCTGCTCATCACATTGCCAATGAAGGTGTATTTCTCGCCTTCCGGGATGAACAGCATATTAAAGTTTTCCTCGCTGTACAATGTTTCCGACGTAATGTTCACCGTATGCTCATAAGTGGTGCTCAGCCCGCCTCTGTCCGTCACGGTCAGCTTGATCGTCTGAGGCCCTGGCGTGAAATAGGCATAAGCACGATTTTCCCATTTGTAAGTAAGCAGCTCTTTCGGATCACGGTCATCATAGCTGAAGTCCGTAATCGTAATCAGCTCACCCATCTTGTACTCCGGCTTGTCGGTCTCGAAGCGAGCTACCGGCGGCTGGTTCGGCTGAATGACATTCAGTGTTACACTGTACGGGGCGCTCCATGCGCCGCTCGAATCCTGTACCGAATAAGTAACCACATATTGTCCCGGCGCGTTGAAGACATCCTGTCTTCCTTCCCAGCGCTCATTGATGATGGTGCCTTCCGCAGCCTTGGACTCCGTTATGTACACCACCGGTTCACCGACAAATATCTCCTTCGGCTCCACCGTGAATTTGGCGACCGGTTTAGCCTGCAAATTCATGATGACACGCTTGCCTTGATTATCCACCTTGTATGGAATTTCAAGCGCCTGCATAATGGCTGTTAGCGGTACCATGAACGTATTGTTCGTCTGGTATGAAGTGCCTTTCATCGTCTTAGCCACACCGTTTACCAAGTACTGGTCGCTGTCGGTTTTGAAGCGAAGCTCCGTACCGTCTTTTTGGATGAGGGTTTCCTTCGTCTTCTGATCGTAGCTGACCTTAAAGCCAACACGGTCTACAAGCGCCCGGATCGGAACATAAGAGACGCCCTTCTTGACCTGCATCGGCTGCGGCGCGTGATAGGTCGTTCCCCCGTGAACCATTTTTGTACTGTTAAAATAAAGAATGAGTTCGTTAGGATTTCCGGCTGTCTCGGATGTGGCAGGTTTCTCTGTCGTCTGATTTCCCTCGCCGTCCGGGTTGCCTGCGCTAGCGGAATCCGCTCCCCCCTGGTTCTCTGTTCCAGGCTGATTCTCTTCCCCTTCGCCTTCAACTACTTCAGATGCAACAGCTTGATCCGTTGTCGCATCGGTCTGACCGCCCTGCGGCTGTTCTTCGGTTGTTTGTACTCCTGAGGATGGATTCGCCTGCGTCGTCACCTCAGCGCCGGATACGGCTTCCTGTGATGCTGGCGTATTGCTTGACTCCGCGCTAACCGGCAGAGTCCCAGCTACTTGAGAGATAATAAGTACGGTTAGCAAAGCAGCTGTCTTCAATTTCATGCTTAAACTCCTTCTGATTCCGATTTTTATAACTCCAATAATGCCATACTATTAGACGTAATTTATGGTAAATAGTTTCTATAATTCGCCAAAATATTTTGAACTTTTTAGGCCTTTCGGCATTCTACCGCTCTTCCCCCCTTTATTCATGTGTAATCACATTCGCAAAAAAGGCAAGAAAAAACCGAAGAACACAGTCCCAACCGTGTTCTTCGGCCTTTACTTAGTTATAAATAGTCACACCACTCTTGACCAATACCGATGCTCGGCAATGGCTTCGATCAGCTCCTCCGCAAACAACGGGCTGTCCTGTTCAGCCGGAGCCACCACAACGCCGGGACTTGAAGGCTCAAGAAGCAGCTCCGCGCCCTCGGCCATCGCACCGATCGGCTTGTAATGCTGGAACGCTTCTTTGACAAAGTCCAGCGATTTCGGATTAGCCAGCAGTTCATCGACGCTTTGTCTGCCGCCGGCTACAAGAACGGCGTCGAACAGAACGGAGTCCGAGTTCAACATCGAACGCTGCACCTCCAGCTGGCTTCCGGCCTCACCGGATATGACGCCCAGTTTGGTGCTCACGATTTCGGCGATGATGCCAGACTGCTCAAGCTGCTCGAGCACGCCCGTCAGCGCTTCGCTGAAGCCGTTGTCCGCCAGAACGGCAACCTTGCGGGATCGCGGACTCTTCACTGTATTCATCATGCTGAGCGCCGGAGAGGACAATGCGGAAGCCGCGCCCTGGCCGCCAGGGGAAACCGTTCCGATCCCTTCGGAGATCCGGGAAGCCAGCTCCTTATCCACGTTCGCGAACATGTCAACGACCCGCTGGCGGATGTCCTTGCTCTTCACCTTTCCAAGTTCGAACTGGAAAGCGGACACAATATGCTCTCTCTCCACCTCCGACATGCTGTTCCAGAACATGGATGCCTGGCTGTAATGATCCTTGAAGCTGTCGCTTCGCTCCCGGATTTTGCGTCCGTCCACCTTTTCCGTATAGTGCGCGTAACCGCCTTCTTCTTCAGGCACCGGGGACGGCGAATTGCCGGCCAGCCCGTTCTTGTGATAGCTGACCTGCCCCGGATTGATGGTCATCCGGTGCATACCGTCACGCTGGTTGTTGTGCACGGGCGCGACCGGGCGGTTGATCGGAATCTCGTGGAAGTTCGGCCCGCCAAGACGCGAGAGCTGTGTATCCGTATACGAGAACAGCCTCCCCTGAAGGAGCGGGTCATTCGTAAAGTCAATCCCGGGCACCACATGACCCGGATGAAAAGCAATCTGTTCTGTCTCGGCAAAGAAGTTGTCGGTATTGCGGTTCAGCGTCAGCTTGCCGATGATCCGCACAGGCACGATTTCTTCCGGCCACAGCTTGGTCGGGTCCACAATATCAAAATCAAAGGTAAATTCATCTTCTTCCGGAATGAGCTGAACCCCCAGCTCGTACTCCGGATAGTTTCCGGATTCGATGGCGTCCCACAGATCCCGCCGATGGTAGTCCGGGTCCTTGCCGGCCAGCTTCTGCACTTCATCCCAGACATGCGCGTGCATGCCGAGCACCGGCTTCCAGTGAAACTTGACAAAATGCGCCCGTCCCTCGTCGTTGACGAAACGGAATGTATGCACACCAAAGCCCTCCATCATGCGGAAGCTTCGCGGGAGTGAGCGGTCAGACATTTTCCACATCATCATATGTGCACTCTCGGTGTTGTTCGAGACAAAATCCCTGAAGGTATCGTGGGCCGACTGCGCCTGCGGAATCTCGTTATGCGGCTCAGGCTTCACGGCATGCACCAAGTCCGGAAATTTCATCGCATCCTGAATGAAGAAGACCGGCATATTGTTTCCAACCAGATCATAGTTGCCGGCTTCGGTATAAAATTTAACGGCAAATCCCCGGACGTCCCGGACGGTATCGGCCGATCCCCTTGAGCCTGCAACAGTTGAGAAGCGAACGAAGACCGGCGTCGTTTGTTCAGGATCCTGGAGAAATTGTGCCTTCGTATAAGCTTTCATCGACTCATATACCTGAAAATAACCGTGAGCCCCGAATCCGCGTGCATGGACGATCCTCTCCGGAATCCGCTCATGGTCAAAATGGGTCATTTTCTCCCGAAAATGAAAATCCTCCATCAGGGTGGGGCCGCGCACGCCGGCTTTCAGTGAATGCTCATCCTCCGATACCGGCACGCCCTGGTTGGTCGTCATCGGCTTGCCGTCATTGGATACGGTGAATTGCTCAAGCTGCTTCTCCTTGCTTGTTTGCTGCCTGTTGTTGCGAGATTGCTGTTCCTTCATTGTCCAAACCTCCCGATTCGCAGTTGTTGGTACTTCAAGCACGGTAAGATGGGCAACAAGTGACCTGTCAATTCGCCCCCTTATTACCCGTCAGGCCATAATGCGAATCTAGGTTCACGATTCTTTCACAATAAAACTCGCGCTCTTCCGAAATACAAAAAAAACCGCCTCGCGGCGGCGTTCCCCCTCGCAAAGCGGCTTACAATACGTTGACCCTCTGCTGTAACCCTCTCCTGTTACGGGCTTACGGTACGCTATCATTACGCAAAGGTATAGAAGGTGTCTGAGCGAAGCCCCAGACGAAGCGTTTCCAGCGAGATCGGGTCCGAGAACGGAATGTTGGCCAGATTCACGTCAGATCCGACTAGCTGGATGAAACAAGTCTGCATGCGCTTGTTCGGCGCTTCGAATATGATCCGGTCCAGACTGATGCCTGACTCGACGATATCGTTGATGATATCAAGCCGCATCTCGCCTGTGCTATGGCATATGCCGCTCGTTCCGCTCTCCCTCGCTTCGGTAATGACCTTGTAAGCCCCGGCATCCAGATCTTCCAGAATCGATTCAATCCATTCGGATGAAGTCAACGTCTCGGACACCTCGTCATCTTTATGTCCTACCTCGCTCATAATGAGAAAATCATCACTGAACTGTTTAATGTACTTCGCCTTTTCCCGGTTGGAAATCGGCAGGGTGCCGTTGGAGATTTCAATGTAGGTCGCTTTGCATCGCAGGCAGAAATCCCGGTAATCTTCCAGCTTCCGTTGGCTTAAGTATTTCTCGAACAACGTTCCGCCGAAGAAAAATTCAACCTGGTGATCCCGAAGGATGGCAATCTTCTGTTCCAGCTGCGGTGTGACCAGCGATGTACCCCAGCCGAACTTGATAAAATCGATGTATGCTGCGGCGCTTTCCAGAGTATCGCGAAAGAACTGGAGCGGAACTCCGTTGTCAATCAGCACCGTCAAGCCCGATTGCCTTGGTTTGGACTGCCTCTCTGGCAGATGTAGCCCGGTATTCCTCATGCTTGTAGCCTCTCAATCGTTGGAATATGGTTGTCGAGACTCACGTTCATCACAAAATCCGAATTCAGTTCCTGGACACAATAGCCGATATCAGCTTCATCAAACTCTGGACGTTTCGGGTCATAAAACTTCTTCGCCGCTTCCGAAGCCCTGATCCTTGCGATGGTCTGCGCTGCCGTTTGCTCATTCGTGCCCTCGATTATGCCTTTCATGTAAAACGCACATGCGAGATCATCATCACCGGTCGGATGTGAAGCCACGATAACGACAGAAGGATCGTCTCGCCTTGTCATGCACTGCTGCCTGACATACCTCGCCGTAGTTCGTGCGTTGGAGAAGCCTGTAACCAGAACCTGCTTCGCATGCAGCGCCTGGAGCGTAGCCTGGACGCCGTTCGTTGTTTTCTGGATGAGATACTTCCCCGCCACATCGCTGTGATCCAATCGCTTCGGGGAGTTATCCAGATCAAAGCCCGGAATCGGAAGGCCCCCGACTTCCCCTGCCAGTAAATAATCCGGATGCTCCTGCTTATAACGGAACGCCTGCTCCAGCGACGGCGCCAGCAAGATCCCTTTCACTCCGTTCAGAAAAGCATAATGGGCCACCGTAAACGCCCGGATGACATCGATGACCACATGAATATCCGAGGACCCCGGCACGCGGCTGCTCCCTTGTATGATGCTGACCGCCATGGCTCCCTCCTTGACCAAGACTTGTGCCTAACGCATTGCTTTCTTTAGGGCTGTGAGTTCACTCCCAGTATATTCGCCTAGTTCAAATCGGTTCGGGGAAAAGTAATGCCACCCTTCATCTCCTCCGCAATCGCAATTAGCCGGCGCAGCCCTTCCTCCATTTCAGCCTCGCTGATATAGGAGTAACTCAGCCGAATCCAGGACTTCATTTCACCGAGCGGATCGCAGATTTCTCCCGGGACAAACGCCACCGATTGCTCCAGACAGCGTTCGAGCAGCAGGTCAACCGGCACCTCCTCCGGCAGGTTAATCCACAGGTTCAGACCGCCACCCGGACTTGCCCAGCGAAAGCCGGTCCCTGCCAAAATACGCTCCATCCGATCCTTGCGCAGCTCCAGCGCAATTCGAAGCTTTGCCACATGCTCCTGCAGCCTGGCCGAGAAGAAATAATGCTGGAAGATCTTCTGTGTGAGCAGCGGCGTGCCGTTATCCGCCAGTGCCTTCACCGCTATAATCGAATCCATCAGCGCCGGCCTCGCAGCCAGCAGCGAAATTCTCAGTCCCGGAGCTACAAACTTGCTGAAGCTGCAAATGTAGATCGCATACCCCTCCGTATCATAATAAAAAAGCGGCGGCGGTGGCGGATCCTCAAAGTAAATGTCGCGGTACACATCATCCTCCACCAATATGCACTTATAGCGTTCCGCCAGCTCCAGCAGCTGCTTTCGCTGCGACGCCGGGACCGTGTATCCCGTTGGATTCTGAAATGTCGGGTTCATGTAGAACAGCTGCGGCTTTTCCGTACGCATCAAATATTCGATCCGATCCAGATCATAGCCCTCCGGCGTAATTTCCACGGGAAGCAGACGGACGTTCTGCCTGAGAAACACATCGATGGCCGGGCTGTAGGTCGGTCGCTCGATCAGCACCCGGTCCCCAGCCTGGACAAGCGAGCGCGAGATCAGATCAATCGCTTGCTGCGATCCTGTCGTGACGAGCAGTTCATCCGCTGATAGAGACAGGCCGTACTTTGCCCTAAAATATCTGCTCATTTCCTCACGAAGCTCCTCGTCGCCGGATACGGAAGAATAGGTGGACAGCACTTTGGGATGCAGGTCGAACACTTCCTTCACATGCCCGGATAAAAAGGCGTTCGGCAGCAGCGACGGATCGATGAGCGCTTCGGACATTTTGTACGCGACCTTCTTGCGATGAATTTCGAACAACCGGCTTCGCGGGGCGCGCACAGGCTTGGCCTGATATTCCCAGGGCGGATCGTCCAGAAACCTTGAACCGGGTCTGGGAGCAGGCTCGCTCGATACATAATAGCCTGATTTATAACGGGCCTGAACAATCCCCTCCTCAGCAAGACGCTGGTACGCCTTGTGTACTGTCAGCCGGTTCACCTGCATGCGCTCCGCCATTGCACGAACGGATGGCAGCTTCTCGTATCTCTTCCATTCGCCGCTTTGGATGCCCAAGATCACCTCATCATATACAGATTGATGCAGCGTTCCCCTTGGCCTGCCCGAACCCGGCTCCAAATAACTCATTTCTCCATCCCCTCTCCGTCCTTCGCAATCTGTTCTACTCTCCACCATCTGTTCTATTCATAATCCATTATAGTATACAAAAAAGGAGGAGAGCCATACATGATTCTGTTGAACTACATACTGATGTGCGCCATATTCAGCACCACCTTCCTGGCGATCAAGGTCGGTGTTGAGGCAGGCCTGCCTCCATTCTTCGCGGCAGGGTTTCGCTTCTTCACCGCAGGCCTTCTGATCATGCTGTGGATGATCGTCACCAAAAAAATCCGCCCTTCCCTGCTGCTTCGCAAGGATTGGATCCTTATCGGTCTGACCAGCACCTTCGCTACCTTTGCAACCTTGTACTGGGCCGAGCAATACGTAGATTCCGGGGTGGCCGCCGTCCTATCGGCAACGGGACCGATGATGATCCTGATGCTGCAGACGACCATCGCAAGAAAGTCGGCCAAACGAAGCGAGTACTGGGGAGCGGCCATCGGATTTGCCGGGGTATGCGTGCTCATTATGCCGAAGATGGTGCTGGAGCAAGACACGCTGTGGATACTCAGCTGTGTCGTTATTTTGATCGGAGAGCTCGGCTATTGCATCGGCAGTCTGTTGACCCGAAAGCTTACGGTTACCTATACCGACATCTCCCCGATTGCGATAAATTCAATGCAGATGATTTACGGCGGTTTGGCCTTGTTCGTACTGTCAGTCTTTACCGAGCGGATCCATATCGACGCGGTGCTCACCTGGCCCGGAGCAGGATCCATGTTATATCTGACCCTGATCGGCTCCATGGTCGGCCACAGCCTGTATGCCTGGCTGCTGAAAGCAACGAATGCCTTTTTCCCGTCGACCTGGCTTTTCATATCCCCGATGGTTGCGGTCGGACTCGGGTTTCTGTTCTATAACGAGGCCATCACACTGTACTCCCTCCTCGGCAGTATCCTGATTGTGATCGGGATTGTCGTGATGAACCTGGGCGAGCTTACCAGACGCTTCGGCAACCGGGGCCTGCATACGACAGCCTGATCGTCACGGGCACAGCACAACTAAAAAACCGGCGGTATTCCTCAAGCTGCTACTCGCTTCAAGGAATCCTGCCGGTTCTGCTGTATGTCTATTCTGTTATGAACGCGTATATTAAACAGTCTTACTCGTCTACCTTCGCACGGTAGGCTTCCGCTGTCAGAAGACCCGCCAGCGCTTCTTCCAGATCGCCGTCTACTTCAATCTCGAACATCCAGCCGCCTTCATACGGCTCGTCGTTGACCAGCTCAGGCTTATCCTCCAGCCCATCATTGACTTTCGTGACGGTGCCGGATACCGGACAATACAGCTCGGATACCGTTTTAACCGATTCGATCGTTCCGACGCTATCGCCCGCTTCTACCGCAGCTCCAATCTCCGGCAGCTCTACAAACACGATGTCGCCCAGTTGGTTCTGCGCGTGATCGGTAATGCCGACACGCACCACATTTCCTTCTACCTTCAGCGCCCATTCATGGTCCTCGCTGTACACCAGTTGCTCTCTGATTTCACTCATTTTTGGTCTCCTCTTTTCGAATTGGAATGTTCTCTTATGCATTTTAAATGAAAAAAAGGACATGGAAAGGCCTGCGGCCTGTTCTCTGTCCTTGATACCTGAGAGTTTCCCGAATCTCCGGTATCCTCCGGACATTCGTTTCCCCTTGGGTGGCTTCCGCGCTCTCCAGAGCTGCGTCGGATGACGGTACTTTTACCTGAGAGATTGTTCGTTATGCCGGCAAGACAATAACGGCTTGCTCCTTCGGTGCCGCAGACGACATCACCTGCCTGCAGTCTCTCCCGTCCATCGTCATTCGCTTATTCGGTTGGTCGCTATATCTCCCACAGAATAAAACAGGGACGAGTCGATGTCAATATTTCTTACAAAAAATAAAATTTAAAGCGCTTTTGGGCGAAATAATGGTTGACACTTTACCAAATCGGACGTTTATAATAATCACAGGAGCTTTTTGGATATGAACAATTACATAGCGGATGATGGTAGCGGGAGAGATTACCGACAGCTCGACAGGTAGCGCCGAAGGAGTAAGCCGATGTATCGGTGAATCTCTCAGGCAAAAGGACCTTTACCGGACGCATCTCTGGAGAGAATCCTAATTAAAAAGGATCACCCAAGGGGAAACTCACACGATCATTACATGATATTGACATGGCGGTGGGGTAACTCTCAGGTACAAAGGACAGAGCAGAGGAACACGATGGGCATGCGGCAATTTTGCTGCACAGCTTCATTTTCCTTCTGCCTGTCCTTTTTTGCTGTTTCGCAGTTCCGTGTTTTACATTTCATACCACATGATGAGGTGAGAAGATGAGTTCATTAGCGCGCACACCGCTGTACCCGTTATACTCGGAATTCCCTTCCGTCCGCTGTATTGATTTTGGCGGGTGGGAGCTTCCAGTCCAATTCTCGGGCATCGTTCGCGAGCATGAAGCCGTACGTGGACAGGCAGGCCTGTTCGACGTTTCCCATATGGGAGAATTTCTGATTACCGGTCAGGATGCGGAATCCTTCATTCAGCGGATGACCACCAATGACGTGACCCGCTTGTCTCCGGGCCAAGCGCAATACACACTGATGTGCTATGAGCATGGCGGCACGGTAGACGATCTGATCGTATACAAGCTGGCGCAAGACCGCTACATGCTTGTCGTGAATGCCTCCAACATTGACAAGGACCTCGAGTGGCTGACCGGGCATGTGTCCGGAGATGTTCTGCTGGAGAACATTTCATCCGAGACTGCTTTGATCGCCCTGCAAGGACCGGCATCGGATGCCGTAATGGCTAAAGCGGTCAAAGATCCCCTCCCTTCGCTTTCCCCATTCCATTTTATCGAGCGCGCCGAAGTGTGCGGTTGTGCCGTGCTTCTCTCACGCACCGGCTATACCGGCGAAGACGGCTACGAAATCTACTGCTCGGCAGACGATGCACCGGCGATCTGGAAAGGACTGCTCGCGGCTGGCGAAGCCGACGGACTCATTCCTGCCGGACTTGGCGCACGCGACACGCTCCGTTTCGAAGCAAGACTTCCGCTGTACGGGCAGGAACTGTCGGAAAGCATCTCCCCACTGGAAGCCGGCCTCGGATTCTTCGTGAAGCTGGACGCCGGGGAGTTTATTGGCCGTGACGCGCTGCTGAAGCAGAAGAACGAAGGCATCCCGCGCAAGCTTGTCGGGATTGAAATGATCGACCGCGGCATTCCCCGCACGCATTACGCGGTATACGACGGCGATGGCTCGCTCATCGGCGAGGTGACCAGCGGCACGCAGTCCCCGACCTTGAAACGCAACCTCGGCCTTGCGCTGATCGACGCGGAGCATGCGGCCATCGGCACAGAGGTGTGGGTTGAAATCCGCGGAAAGCGGCTGAAGGCCAATGTTGTAAAAACCCCATTCTATAAAAAAGGAGCTGCGAAATCATGAAGCATCGTTACCTGCCAATGACCGATCAGGATCAGGCTGAAATGCTGGCTGCTGTCGGTGCAGAAACTATAGAGGACCTGTTCGCCGACATTCCCGAGGCGATTCGTTACCAAGGAGTGCTGCCGATGTCATCCCGACTCGGCGAGTACGAGCTGCTCAAGCACATGCGTGCGCTGGCTGACAAAAATGCCGATTTCGACCGCTACACCAGCTTTCTTGGTGCCGGGCTGTACGACCATCACATCCCTGTCGTGCTGAATCATGTCATTTCCCGCTCGGAATTTTATACCGCTTATACCCCTTACCAGCCGGAGATCAGCCAAGGCGAGCTGCAGGCGATCTTCGAATTCCAATCGTATATTTGTGAACTGACCGGCATGAAGGTAGCCAATGCGAGCATGTATGACGGGTCCACTGCTCTTGCGGAAGCGGCAGCGCTGGCGAGCGGCGCGACGAAACGCAAGCGGATTGTCATCTCACACGCCGTGCACCCGGAAGCCAGAGAGATTGTGCTGACCTCTGCTCACGGCCTCGGCTTGGACGTCATCGAAGTCGGCTTCAAGGACGGGGTAACCGATCAGGAGGCGCTGGCTGCAGCCATCACGGAGGATACGGCAGCCGTGCTGATTCAGTCGCCGAACTTCTTCGGCTGCATTGAGGATGTAAGAGCCATCGAGCCGCTTGTTCATGACAAAAAAGCGATGCTCGTGCTCAGCGTGAACCCGCTCTCCCTCGGACTCTTGGAGTCTCCCGGCGAGCTTGGCGCCGACATCGTCGTCGGCGATGCTCAGCCGCTTGGCATTCCGGCTTCCCTCGGCGGTCCTACCTGCGGTTTCTTCGCAGTATCCGAGCCGCTGATGCGCCGAATTCCAGGCCGGATCGTTGGCCAGACGGTCGATAGCGAAGGCAAGCGCGGCTTCGTGCTGACGCTGCAGGCGCGCGAACAGCATATCCGCCGGGAGAAGGCAACGTCCAACATCTGCTCGAACCAGGCGCTGCTTGCGCTGTGTGCTTCCGTATATATGTCGACGCTCGGCAAGGCGGGCATGCAAGAGGCGGCGCTGCTGAACATTCGCAAATCCCACTATGCAGCTGAGCGGGTTGCCAGCGGCTCTCTGTCGCTTGCGTTCGCATCCCCGTTCTTCAATGAATTTGCGGTCAAGCTGCCTGCGGGAACTGACATGAAGCAGCTGAATGCCAAGCTGCTGGAGCGTGGGTTCATCGGCGGCTACGACCTAGGAGCGGTATATCCGGAACTTGAGAACTGCATGCTTATCGCCGTCACCGAGCGGCGGACGAAGGAAGAGATCGACCACTTTATCAGCGAACTGGAGGCGATGGTATGAAACCGGAAAAAGCGTTGATTTTCGAACTGAGCAAGCCTGGACGCACCGCCTATTCCCTGCCGGAATGCGATGTGCCGGAGAAAGAGACATCGGAGCTGATTCCTGCCCATCTGCTTCGCCAGAAGCCGGCCGAGCTGCCTGAGGTGTACGAGGTGGATGTCATTCGCCACTACACCGAGCTGTCCAGACGCAACTTCGGGATTGATAACGGCTTCTATCCGCTCGGCTCCTGCACGATGAAATACAATCCGAAAATTAATGAGGATGTCGCCCGTTTTGCCGGATTTGCCAAAATCCATCCGTATCAGCCGGAAGAGAGCATTCAGGGAGCGCTTGAGCTGCTGTACACGCTCCAGAACGATCTGGCTGCGCTGACAGGCATGGATCAGGTAACGCTGCAGCCGGCTGCAGGCGCTCATGGCGAATGGACCGGCCTCATGCTGATCCGCGCCTACCATGAAGCGCGAGGCGAGCACCGCACCAAGGTGATTGTACCGGACTCCTCGCACGGTACGAACCCGGCCAGCGCCACCGTTGCCGGTTACGATACGGTCACCATCAAATCTAACGAACGCGGAATGGTCGATCTGGATGCGCTCCGGGCCGCTGTCGGCAGCGATACGGCAGCGCTTATGCTGACCAACCCGAGCACGCTTGGCCTGTTCGAGGAGCAGATCGTTGAAATCGCCGAGATCGTTCACGAAGCGGGCGGGCTGCTCTATTACGACGGCGCCAACTCTAATGCGATTATGGGCATCACCCGCCCTGGCGACATGGGATTTGACGTGGTGCATCTGAATCTGCACAAAACGATGAGCACGCCGCATGGCGGAGGCGGGCCTGGTGCTGGGCCTGTGGGCGTCAAAAGCAAGCTGATTCCGTTTCTGCCGAAACCGATCGTCTCGAAGCGCGAGGACGGCACCTTCTACTGGGATTATGACAGGCCGCAATCGATCGGCCGCGTGAAAGCATATTACGGCAACTTCGGCATCCTTGTTCGCGCATATACCTACATCCGCACCTATGGTCCGGAAGGGCTGCGCCGCGTATCGGAGCTGGCTGTGCTGAACGCAAACTACATGATGCACCGCCTGGCCCCTTATTATGAGGTAGCTTATCCGGGACTGTGCAAACATGAATTCGTCCTGTCCGGCAGAAAGCTGAAGCAGTACGGTGTCCGTACGCTGGATGTTGCCAAGCGCCTGCTGGATTTCGGATATCATCCGCCAACGATCTACTTCCCGCTTAACGTTGAGGAATGCATTATGATCGAGCCGACCGAAACGGAAAGCAAGGAAACGCTGGATGGCTTTATCGACACGATGATTCAAATCGCCAAGGAAGCGGAGACGACACCGGAAGTGGTCATCAACGCGCCGCATACGACGGTCGTCAAGCGTCTTGACGAAACGACCGCAGCCCGCAAGCCGGTGCTGAACTGCACCTGCGGTTAATCCAAGAGAAGCTCTTGCCCGGTCCAAAGGGCAAGAGCTTTTTTTTCGCATTGCCTTATTTTCGCACAGCAGCCTTCCCGGGCCGAAAGCGGTGAGCATTGTGATATAATAAATCCAAATGTTATGGGCAATGAACCCAGAGAGGAGAACGATGTGAATACTTCAGAGATTCTAGCTATCCTGGCCCTCCTGGTCTCCGTTTTGCTGCTGTTAAGGGTCGTCACACTGCAAGCCAAGGTGAATGAATTAAGAGATGATCTGGACCGGATATCAAGAAAGGTCAACTTCCCGACCGCGTCCGGATATAAAGCTGCCGCTCCCTCTCCTTCCCCTTCACCTGTATCTTCCCACTTGCCAACGGAACAGCAGCTGTATGTAGACGAGCGCGTGCGGCAGCTTCTGAACCAAGGAAAGAAGATCCAGGCCATTAAAGAGGTACGGGACCAGCTCAAGCTGTCTTTAAAGGATGGAAAAGATTATGTGGAAGCAATTGAACGCCAAAATGGATAAGAAAGCCGGGTGATCTGCAAATGATCCATACCAGTGAGCAATGTGATGTAGCCGCCTATTTGAACCGCATCGGTTACGAGGGTCCGCTCGAGCCGACCTTGGAAGTACTCAAGGAACTGCAGCGCCTCCATGTCCATGCCGTCCCATATGAGAATCTGGATATATTGGCAGGCATTCCGCTCTCCCTGTCGGTGCCTGAGCTGTACCACAAAATCGTCACCGCCGGGCGCGGCGGATACTGCTTCGAGCTGAACGCCCTGTTTGGCTGGCTGCTGGAGCAGGCCGGCTATGAAGTGACGAATTACTTCGGGCGCTTCTGGAAGGACGAACCTGTCACGCCAGCCAAGCGCCGGCATCATATTCTGCATGTGGTCATCGATGGCAAGCGCTACATCACGGATGTTGGCGTCGGCGGGGCCGGACCGCGAGAGCCGCTGGAGCTGATTGAGGATGCTCCGCAGACCCAGGGGGATGAGTGCTACCGATTAAGCAAATCTGCCGCCTATGGATGGATGCTGTACGAGCAAAAGGGCGAGGGCTGGAACCCGGTCTTTTCCTTTACCGAGGAGCCTAATTTGCCCGAGGATTTCCTGACAACGTCCTATTGGTGCGAGCATGCGCCGGACTCCCCCTTCAACAAAACAGCCAGAGTATCGATCCGAACCGCGGAAGGCCGAAACACCATCGATGACCGCGAGTTTCGCATCTACACCAAGCAAGGGGTACATGTCTTCCGTCCGGCCAGCAAGCAGGAATACACCGAGGCACTGGCACGTTATTTCGGCATTCGGCTGACCGGCGAGCTGCCTTGGCTGGAATAGGGAGGAAATTCTTCCTGCCGCCGGAACGCCCCTCGCGCATCAGCCATCATCGTTATATACGTTATGTAACACAGCAACAAACCGGGTCTCCGCTGGCGGATTCCCGGTTTCTTCTTGTTTAATATTCGATTTTGCCCGTGGATGTGGTCCATGCCTGGAAAGGAAGCAGCCGTTCATCCATGTGCAGCTGCTGCATCGGAATCGAGCGTTTCTCCATCGGCAAAGCGATTTCATCGTATATAAACTTATCGTCAAAGCCGATATTGGCTGCGTCCTGCTGGGTGCATGCATAATATACGGCATCCGGCCGGGACCAGTAGATCGCTCCGATACACATCGGGCACGGCTCACAGCTGGTATAGATCGTACATCCCTCCAGCTGATACTGGTTCAGATGCTGGCAGGCTTCGCGGATCGCCTGCACCTCGGCGTGCGCGGTCGGGTCATTTCGCGTAGTGACCAGATTCCGGCCTCTCCCGATAATTTCTCCGTCCTTTACAACGATCGCGCCAAACGGGCCGCCTTCGGTGTTCAGCACATTATGATGCGCCTCCCGGATAGCTACACTCATCCAGTATTCATGATTTTTCTCCGTCATCAGCAACAAGCCCCCTTCGGATTTTGCTGGCGTCCTGATTATATTCAAGGACCCTTCATAATATAAATGTCTATTTATTATATATGATTTCAAGGCGCCATGACCTCCGGTTCTTGTATCCAGAAGTTGCTGCCTTGATCTTGGCCGCTTGGAATTATCTTAATTTCCTATATTCACCTTATACTGGTTATCATGTACGATGAAGTTAAAGCAAAGCTGCAAGCAGATGATTCGTAGAGGGGTGTGAACCATGATGGAGCAGAAGATTGCCGTGATGATCGTTCATGGTTTGGGAAGGCAGAAGGAAAATTATGCAGAACGACTCATCCGTAAATTAAGCGAAGCGTTTGCCGAGGCTTCCGGACTTTCTACCGACCAGCTTGCCATTGAAGCCGTTCACTGGGCTCATGTGTTTGCGGAGCGAGAAGAACAGTTATTCCGGGATATCGTCTCATCCTACCGTCTGCGGTACCGCTGGCTGCGCCGCATTGTCATCCACTACTTGGCAGATGCGGTTGCTTACCAGCCGGTAGAGGGTGACGCACAGAACTATGAAGAGGTTCACAGCACACTTAGCGCCGCCCTGCACCGGTTGTCGCTGGCAGCCGGTCCGACTGCACCGCTATGCGTCATTTCCCACAGCCTCGGCACGGTGATTGCCAGCAATTTCTTCTATGATTTACAGTTCTCTTCCCGCGGGAAACGTCTGGTCATCAACCCGGAGGCGCCGATTGAGAAGGGGGAAACCCTCGCTTTCTTCTATTCCCTCGGCACGACGCTGCCTTTATGGAGCTTGCGCTACCGGGATTTCGACCAGCCGATCCGCGTTCCTTCCGATCACCTGAAGCTGCATCATCGCAGGCTCGAAGGCGAGTGGATCAATTTCTATGATAAAGACGATATATTAGGCTATCCGCTTCAAGGGGTGGACCCTGCCTATAAAGAAACAGTGCGCAAGGACGTGGAAGTCAATGCCGGCCATTGGCTGACAAGCTGGAATCCGCTGTCCCACAGAGGCTACTTCTCCAACCCGACCATTATCCGCCACATCTCCTCGACGCTGGCAGCGGCATGGAACAAGGTGAATTACAAACGTTAAGCTAAGCCTTGGAACAGCACGATAAGATGACCAGCTTGGTTGAATGCTCTTCAGCCTGGATTCATATCACAAAAAAAAGGAGGCCAAGGCCTCCCCTGCTGGATCATGATTTCATTTCATTCCAGGATATTACGTCTTCCAGCGGAAGTCTCACCGTAGGACGGGCTGGCGATGCTGCCTTTCCGACCGCAATCAGCATGACGCTGCGATAATGTTCTGGAATATTGAATTCTTCAACAAATTGCTCCTTGTTGTAGCCGCCCATCGGCACCGTATCGTAACCTCTTGCCTTCGCCGACAGCATCAGCTGCATCGAAGCCAGACCTGCATCCACATCGATGATGCTGTTCTTGACCTCATCACTCATGTTGGCATACCCATTGCTCGCGACCTGAATAAAACGCTCCTTGATCTCTTCGGTCATAAAGCCGGCTTCAAAGGACATGTTGTAGATCTTTTCCCCTTGTTCATACCATCTCAAGTCCCCGAGAACTGCAATGACAGCCGAAGCATCCAGCACTTGCTGCTGGTTGTTCGCAATCGGGTGCAGCTTCTCCTTCAACGCCTGATCGTCGATGACAAGAAAACGCCAAGGCTGCAAATTGCTGGAGGACGGAGCAAGTGTTGCGTCCTTCAGAATCTCCTCCATTTCCTCTCTTGAAATCTTCACCGATGGATCATAATGGCGAACCGAGTGACGCTCGCGAACAACGGTATGAAAATCTTGAATGGCCAGCATGGACATCATCTTTCCCTCCTGCATACTTATATTTTCTATAGTCTGAAATTCCATGAAGTTAACTGTGGTGATTCATGCACAGTATAAGGCAGGCAAGAGCGATTGTCAATCCTCTTGCTGGTCCGATTTCGTTTTTTCCGCAATATCGGCAATGGTACGGGCGCTCAGCACCTGCAGCATGCTCTCTTCCAAGTCGGATATCACATCCGAGAACGCACATTTGATTCGCTCTCCAAAGTGATGCTCTCCTGCTGCATCCAGCATGCCGGCACTGATGTGGCTGTGAATGTGCAGCGCGTTATAAACATCGGCCAGCGAGATGCTGTCGGCGCTTCGGATCAGGCGGTAGCCGCCGTCTCGGCCTTCCCTGGATTCAATGATATTCTCCTGGGCAAGCGCCTTGAGAATACGCCGGAGAACCGTCGGCTCAGACTGCAAATAAAGCGCCAGGTCGCCGCTTGAGCATTTTCCGGCATGCTTCTCAAGCGCGACCAGTGCTTGCAGCGCCAGGCTGAAGTTTTTATAACTGGATTGACAGGACGCCGCCGATTTGCCGACCGCTCCATCCTTTCCGATGTTCATGTAACCGCCCCCTTGCTTGCTCTTCCGTATTGTAACGCAAACGTCCGGAAAGCTTCAAGCATGGAAACGCGGATCCTCATTAGTGAACGGGAGTGAATCTCCAGCGTCTCCCTGTAGAACCTGTAGAATGGGATCCACGCCAACGCTTATCAGCCTCGCGGCTGGCCCATGAATTCTGAAATTTTTACTTTTCTTCCTGTTCTCGCACTCTCAAGTGCTCCAAGTACCATCGCCATGCTGTAAATGTTGTCGCTGCCGTCCGTTTCCGGCTTCGTGCCAGCCTCCAGGGAAGCAAACATATTTTCCAGACAGCCATGGTGCCCGGTCTTGCTCATCTCCGGGATGATGCCCTGCACCCGTTCCAGCTTGCGCGAAAACTGACCCGCACCCTCTTGATCTGCCACCACTTCTGCATACACCTCATCAAAGCCGTTCCAGATCGCCGTTCCCTTCGACCCGGTGACGCGCCAGGCCGCTTCCCAGGATGTCTGCGCTCCCTCAGCGCACCAAGAACCCCGGTAGTTGAAGACGGTGCCGTCCGACATCTCAAAAATACATACGGCCATCGCATTGCCTGCATACCAGGAGCCCGGAGGGTTAAATTCCTGGCAGTACACCGTTTCCGGATTCGCCCCACTCAGAAAGCGGGCTTGATCGAAGGTATGGATCGCCATATCGAGCAAGAGCGGACTCTCCATCGCTTCCCGGAACCCGCCAAAATGTGGGCCCAGGAAAAAGTCGGCGCCTATAAAGCCCGGCTGCCCGATCGCCCCGCTCTGGATCAAGTCCTTGTAAGCGCGGATGCGCGGATCAAAGCGGCGGTTCTGCATCACCGCATGGGTTCTGCCCTGGCGGCTTGCCAGTTCCACGATCTCCAGGCATTGATCCATCGACTCGGCCAGCGGCTTTTCGCTGAATACATGACAGCCGTGAGATAATGCAGCCCGGCTAATATGGTAATGGCTTGCAGGCACCGTAATATCAAATACGATGTCCGGGCTGGTGGAAGCAAGCGCTTCCTCTATATTCGAAAATACAGGGCAGCTCAGGCCATGCCTTTCCGCCATCGCCCGGGCTGTCGCTTCATACAAGTCCACAAGTCCGATAATGTGCGCATCTTCTCTTTCTTTTACGTACTCCACCCACAGGTTAGACATGCTTCCGCAACCTGCAATCAGAATGCTGTAACGTTTCCCCATCTGCCTCGCTCCTTATCATACGAATGTATGCTCATCCCGAGTGGTTGCGCCTCACGGCCCACTCTTCACTTTGGGTTGATATCTCTCCGATATTGTCTTACTGTAGGAAGTAAGCAACTTCATTATAATTGCAGTTTCACCGTATTTCTCTACCCAACCTTGTCATTTACCACTCAAATCTTGCGCTTGAGAAAGAGGTGTTGAGATTGTCCAATCCGAAAGAGCTTCATGAGAATACAAGGCTGGATTATAAAGCCTACCCCTTTCAGCTATTCCGCAACGAGGTATACCAGGCAGCCGCCAAAGACTGCGTGCTCTACCTCCACTGGCATGAGCATGCCGAGATCATCCTGATGCGGGAAGGCCGGGCTGTGTTTCATATCGATAGCGCTCCACATACGCTGATAGCCGGAGAGATTCTGATGATTCCGGGAGGGAGCCTGCATGTCGGCTACGCACTGGATGAAGGGGCTGTCCGCTTCGACTGTGTCGTGCTGAATCCGTCGTTGTTCAATGATTATATGCATGATCCGGTTCACGCCCAGTATGTTGCCCCGTTTCTGGAGGGGCGCGTGCGTTTCCCCGCCAAGCCAGCGGATATTGACCCGGCCTGCCGCGATGCTTACGCGCTCGTTCACGAGGTGATTGAGGAGCTTGCTCATCGGCCTCCGGCTTTCCAGCTCATTGCCAAGTCCAAGCTGCATGCTTTTTTTGCCTTGATGGCACGCACATTCCTCCCCGACCAGCTGGCCGGCAAAGCAGAGGAAGCGTATTTTCCCGGACGTGAGCTGTTCAAGCAGCTGATCCGCCGGATCGAAGCGCGGCCATGCGACCGCATGTCGGTGGAAGAAGCTGCCGCTCAGGTCGGATTAAGCCCTTTTCATTTCTGCAAAATGTTCAAGCGGCTTACCGGTCGCACGTATGTGGATTATGTAAATCTGCTGCGAATGAATGAGGCGCAGCGCTTGCTTCGCGAGCAGCGCTGGACCATTACCGAAATCGCCAGCCATGTAGGCTGCGGCAACCCGAATTACTTTACCAAGCTGTACAAGCAATACAAAGGGATGACCCCCTCTCAGGCCCGTTCCGAAGCGGCCCGGAACGGTCGCTGAACATCCCGGTTCCGGTTAGAGTCCTCGTCCAATTTCGCATCTCATCTGGTGAGCGGAGCCCTTCCATTTGAACGATGGAATGGAGAAGCTAAGTACAGATTACGTGGGAAGATGATCGAAGTGACTGATATCGTCTTCCCTTTTCTATTATGAATTTTTCATATAATGATATATTCATATTCATATATATGACGATACTGCAGCTCTTTTATGCTAATGTGGCCGTCAGGCGGCGCCTTAGCTCGAACAGAGGGTTCCTTCATCCTCAGTCTTCGCGTCTCGTCTACCACCATGCAAAAAAACCTTGGAGCCCTCCAATGAAGGGAATCCAAGGTTTGTGATTATTCTCAGCAAATCGCTCTCCTCAGGCCTGGATGGGAATCGGCTGCGCTTTTGATTTCGCTTCGAGCTTTCGGATGCTCATGTAATACGCGATGCCCAGCGGGATACAGGCCCCGAGCCAGGCCAGCGGATTGGCGAGACACGCGCCCAGAAACCCAATCTGCTCGGTCAGGAAAATCGCGGCGACCACCCGCATTACCAGCTCCATAATCCCGGCTACGGTCGGAACAAAGCTCTGTCCAAGCCCCTGAAGGGTGAACCGGTAAATGAACAGCAAGGACAGAATCAGATACGTACTGCCATTGGATACGAAGTACAGCCAAGTCAGCGACAGAATCTCCTCCTCGCCGCTGCCAACGAACAGCGTCGCTGCCCCGTTGCCAAAGAGAATGAGCACCAAACCAATCACGATGCTGAATACGCCGGAGAGGATAATACATTGTCTAACCCCGAGACGAATCCGATTAATATTTCCCGCCCCGTAG
This sequence comes from Paenibacillus sp. 7541, assembly GCF_002276395.1. Lineage (NCBI taxonomy): Bacteria > Bacillati > Bacillota > Bacilli > Caryophanales > Paenibacillaceae > Paenibacillus > Paenibacillus sp. 7541. Next base: position 28,172 of record NZ_NQLZ01000003.1, read on the forward strand.
TTCTGCGCCGTATAGGTGGCCATCGTCACCCCGAAAGAGTTCATCGGCATGACAGCCAGCATATCAATCTTCTGCGCCGCTGTATACGCAGCAACCGAAGCGGCGCCGAGACCGTTAAGCGTAATCTGTAAAATGATGGCCCCAATCGCAATGATGGAAGCTTGGAAGCCCATAGGCAGGCCGATGTTCATATGCTCGCGCAGACTTTTCCAGCCCGGCTTCCAATTCGCATTTTTAAACTGCAGCAACGGCACCTTTTTCTGAATATAGATCAGACACATGAAGCTGGCCAGCAGCTGAGCAAGCACAGTCGCAAGCCCAGCCCCGGCTACTCCCATGCGAAATACCAGAATAAACACCAGATCCAGCACGATGTTAACGACACTGGCAAAGATCAAAATATAGAGCGGCGTGCGGCTGTCGCCCAGCCCCCGAAGCAAATTGGACAACAGGTTGAACAGCACTGCCGCACCGAGTCCGAAGTTGATGACAATCAGGTAATCGTATGCATCATCCAAAATTTCCGCCGGCGTGTTCATCATGACCAGCACAGGCTTGGTAAAAATGACGCTAAGCACGGTCAGCACCACCGTAAAGACGAGGCTGATCAATGCGCTTGCGCCTACGCTTTTTCGGATGCCTTCAATATCTCCCGCACCAAATCGCTGGGCAGTAACGATGGACAGCCCCGCCGTCATCCCCATGACAAAACCGAGCACAAAAAACATAATGCTGCCCGTCGAGCCTACAGCCGCCAAAGCATTAACCCCGATCGTCCTTCCGACAATAAAGGTATCGGCCATGTTGTAGAACTGCTGAAACAAGTTTCCGATCAGGAGCGGCAGTGTAAAAGCAATGATCAGTTTGACCGGGCTCCCTTGGGTTAAGTCTCTCATCCGATTTCTCCTATTATGTTATTCTCTAGTGCTTGCGGTCTCTATTTACTGCTATATTATCATGAACCGTTGGATGATCAACATAAATTTTTGTTCGATTTCGCACCGAGGGCCGGAAGCCTCGTTCACAACCCCTGAGACTTCCGGCCCTACCGGATGTTTATGCCTGCTCCACTACAAGACCCGCCAGTGCCTGAGCGGCCCGCTCACGCGCTTGCTCGGTCGTCTCGCCTGTCGATAAGGCCACCGCGACCCGGCGGCCCACCTTCGTTACAGGCTTGCCAAAAATTCGCACCTGCGTGCCGGGAACGGCCAGCGCCTTGTCCACGCCACAAATCGCATAATTATCCAGCTCCTCCGGCGCCTTCAGCGGCCGGCTCGCACCTGGCGCCACGAGTTCAATCTCCGGAACCGGAAAGCCGAGAATCGCGCGAACATGCAGCGCAAATTCGGACAGATTCTGACTTGCCAGTGTCACCAGGCCCGTATCGTGCGGACGCGGAGACACTTCGCTGAAGTAGACCTTATCTTCGGCCAGAAACAGCTCAACGCCAAACAAGCCGTACCCGCCCAGCTCATCGGTAATCGCTCTTGCGATCGATTTTGCTTCTTCGAGCTGTCGTTCGCTCATCGGATGAGGCTGCCATGATTCGATGTAGTCCCCGTTTTCCTGGATATGACCTATCGGCGGACAGAAGCTGGTTCCGCTCACGGAACGGACGGTCAGCAATGTAATTTCCGACTGAAACCGAATGAATTCCTCAATGATGACACGCCCGTTCTGAACCCGGCCGCCTTCCATTGCAATTTCCCAGCATGTCCGGATATCCTTCTCGCTCCGGCAGACGCTTTGTCCTTTGCCCGAAGAGCTCATCAGCGGTTTGATAACACACGGATAGCCCATTTCACGAACGGCCTGCTCAAACTCAGCGTACGTATCGGCAAAGCGATACCCTGCCGTAGGCAGCCCCAGCTGCTCCGCCGCCAGACGGCGTATCCCTTCACGGTCCATCGTCAGCTTGGCCGCTCGCGCAGTCGGGATGACGCGGAAGCCTTCCTCCTCCAGCTTCACCAGCTCGGATGTGGCCAACGCTTCGATCTCGGGCACGATCAGATCGGGCTGCTCGCGTTCAATAACCTCCCTCAGCTTCCCGGCATCCAGCATGTCAATCACCACATGACGATGAGCTACCTGCATCGCCGGCGCACCTTCGTAACGGTCGACCGCGATCGTCTCCACACCCAATCTTTGGGCTTCAATCAACACTTCTTTGCCAAGCTCGCCAGAGCCTAGCAGCAGCAGTTTCTTCGTTTTGAACATAAGGTTGCAGCTCTCCTTCTACTATGTAGTTTCCGCTTGTTATCATGGTTAAAGAACAAAAAAAGGCAAGGGTACCCAATGTCCCTTACCTTGCCCAGGCGTACGGCTGCTCTAACCGGATGTGCTCCCTCATGGTTCCCCATGCTTCGCCAGTTACACATCGAGCTTGTCATTTGTCAGCAACATCATACTGAATATTTCATGAAATTGCAATGATTGCGAAAATTTTGCCGCCAGCCATGATCGCTTATATAATGGGGGAAGCGGAATCGTTGCCTGCAGGCTTAGCACCATTATCCCGTTTGATCAGGGGCATCCCTGAACTAAGGGAGAATAACTCCGCTAAGAGGCTGGAGAGCCACCATGCACTTATTAAGCACTCAGGTGGTCTTGATCCTAAATTTAATTCAACTTATAGATCTTTAAGGGAGGCGTACGATCCATGACTGCAACCATCGACGATTTTATGAAGCTGGATATCCGCATTGGCACAATAGTAACCGCCCAATTCTTTACCGAGGCCATCAAGCTGACCATCGACTTCGGCGAGCTTGGCATCAAGCAATCCTCAGCGCAGATTACCCGCAGATATGACCCGGAAGAGCTGATCGGACGTCAGGTCGCCGCTGTGGTGAACCTGCCGCCAAGACGAATTGCCGGCTACAAGTCCGAAGTGCTTGTACTCGGTGGCGTTCCCGAGGAAGGCGATGTCGTTCTGCTCGCTCCCGACACCGCTGTTCCAAACGGCACACCCATCGCTTAATCCAGCAGATAGGCGGCGCCTAATCCTTAGGTAGGTGCAGGATCATTCTGACGATTGATGTGGACCCGGGCCGGTTGTCTCCCGCACAACGAGGCCGGCTGGGAGCACGATGCGGCGCTCGCTTAATGGCTCCCCGTCGATTTGATTCAGGAGCATGCGGACCGCCGCATGCCCCTTCTCAATAATGTTCTGCGACACCGTTGTGAGTGACGGTGACGTATATTCTGACATGAACAGATTATCAAAGCCGATCACCGAATACTCGCCTGGCACACTTTTATTTTTTTCCTTCAACCCTTTCAGAACCCCCATCGCACTGACATCCGAGAAGGAGAAGATCGCCGTCACATCAGGCAGCTCCACCAATTGGTCGGCCGCCTTATAGCCGCCTGCCAGCGAGGTCGGAAGCTTGATCATGAGTCTCGGATCATACGGGATACCAGCCTCTTCCAGCGCATCCCGGTAACCGAGCCAACGTTCATGCAGCACCCCGTAGTAGGCGATCCGCTCCATCGGAATATCTCCGATCAGCAGCGCAATGCGGCGATGACCCTGCTCGATCAGGTACGAGGTTGCACGGTAGCTGCCCTGCCGATCATCCAGATTCACCTGGTATAGTCCGCTATCCTTCAAATAGCTGTCGATGAAAACAGCTGGCACCCCGAGCCCCGTAACCCGCTGCACCGCCTGCGATCCCTCGTTCGTCCCGACGACAATCAATCCATCCAGCCTTCGCTCCTTCACAAACGAGAACGTCTCCGTCGCTTCGTCGATCCCGGTCAATATAATGTGGAAGCTGCGGTCCCGCGCTCCCTCCTCTACACCGGCAAGCAGATCCCAATAGAACGGATTATCCTGCAACCGCCCCGGCTTCATGGTCGGAACGACAACCCCGATCAGATCCGTTCTCTTTGTTTTCAGATTGCGTGCAGGCAAGTTCGGAGTATAACCGAGCTCATCAATCACTTTCCTGACCTTCTGTATCGTCTTCGTGGATACACGGCCTTTTCCGTTCACAACATTGGATACGGTAGCGATCGATACGCCCGCTTCCCTGGCCACATCCACAATGCTGACTTCTTGTTTCATTCAGACACCGCTCTCTGCATTAAACGTTTTACCATATTATAGCCCAATTCCGCCCAATCCGAAAATCAGCATCCGAACATCACTCATCCTCACTGCTCCTAAGCTGCTCGATACGTTCATCTATGCCGGACTTACAGTCACCAGCCTATATTTCCCGGGCCTCTAACAATTTGAAATGCCTGTCCGGGGTTGTGCACCGGCCCTGAACCTGTCCCGGAGATGACCACATTCGAGAACGTTCCCAAGCCGGTAACGGTGTCAAAATAGATGCCGTGCGTCCCTGCCCCGTCGATGGTGACTCGATCAAACGCAATATGCTGAATCCGCTGATTATAGCTGAGCTTCACGCCTTCGTACGTGCTGTCAAGGATATCGACCTGCTCAATCAAGATCGGAGCGGTAATGCTCTGGTTCTCGGCATAGATCCACAAGCCGCCAAAGCTTGTATTCCAGTTCGGCTCATACCCGCCGGTGCGAAGCAAAGTATTGCGCTTGATTTCCGTCGTTCCGCTGAAGCTGACAGCGTTAAAGCGGGTGCTGACCGCAATCCCGGCTGATGCAGTGACGGTATCCGCTCCGAGGTTATCCCACACTTTATTGTCTTTGCCGCCATAGATCGCAAATGTATTGGCCAGCACCGGAATCTGGGCCGTGTTATAACGGAACAGGTTGTTCTCGTTCGGAACGCCATCCGACCACATGGCAAACGCATCGTCACCGGTGTTGCGCACATGGAAATGACTGATCGTCGTATTTTTCACACCGCCATGAAAATTGACGCCATCAGCCCATGTATTGCGCACGCGGCCGTCCACAATATACAGCCCATCCGTGCCGCCGTTGAGCCAGATGCCCACCTTCATATGCTCGATCCAAACGCCCTGGATCAGCGATCCGGAGGCGAAGCGTCCCTCAAGGCCGGCGTGATCCTCCGCGTCATTCCGGTAGAGAGCGTCTCCGTACATAGACAAGTCCGCAATATAGACTTTGCCTCCTGTGCCGTAGAAGCCCCCTTTTCCACCGGTTCCCTGCAGCGTTGTATGCCACATGCCTGCTCCCCGGATGTGCACATTCGACACATTCACCCGGTCGTTCATCCGGAACGTGCCCGCCGGGATCCAGACGCCGCTCCCCGTCGCCTCGGCATGCTGAATCGCTGCCCGGATCGCTGCCGTGTCGTCGGTATGATCATTCGCCGTCGCACCAAAGTCGGTAATGCTGACAAAATGGTCCGGTTTCGTATATGCGGGAGCTACCATCTCCAGATTGATCAGATCGATTGTGTAATAGTCGGCATGGTCTGCCGCGTCCTTCTGAAGTCGAACCGTTGCGCCTGCCGGGATCGGGTCAACCAGATAACGGCTCTCGTCATAAAAGTGATGTGCGCCTCCGTCGGCCGGATTATCGTTATACGGGTAGCTGCCGTACGTCCATGCATACCTGGAGCTCACATCCAATGTCTGACGCTTGACCCCGTTCACGTATAAGCTAAGCGTCACGTCGATTCCGCCACCCTGCGGGGCATCCGGCATGCTGTAGCGGACAACCAGCGCATTGGCTGCCTCCGGCGCCGTCCACTCGACGTAATGACCGGTCGATGTCAGCTTGACCGCTTGCCGACCCGAGGATTCCGCCTCGACGGTCAAGTACGTGCGGGACGGCCCAATCGTCACGGCATTCGTAGTTCCCGTCTCCGCTTCCAGCTCCTGATACGGAACCGTAGCTCCCCGCTCAGCCAGTGGCAAGCCGTCTGCAACCGTCAACGCATCCATTCTCACTCCGGCAGCTGAACGGTCAACAGCCTCATACGTGATCGTATTTAGCCCTTTGCGAAGCGGCAGCTGAGTGGCTGTTTCCGCCCAAGCTTCAGCACCGCCGGTGGAAGGAAGCTGCACCGAGCCCGCGTCAATGCCATTGACCTGGAGCTTCATGGATCCGGTTCCGGCCGTGCTTTTGGCATAACGCAGAACGACGCTCTTCTGTCCGGCAGATGACAGATTGACCGTGAATACTACCTTCGCTCCGGCAGCATCAAAATGTTCGAGCGCTCCTGACACGCAGGATACACCGCCGGTATGAAACTGCGCTTCCGCTTCATAGCGGTTCGGCGGGCCCGGGTTCGGCTCTGGTTCCGGTCCGGTGCCCGGCATGATGTCTCCGATCACGACATGATCCAGATTGACATTGCCCGAATCCTCTGCCGTGAACCGGTATTGCAGCGTATTGCTGCCGGACCGGAAGGCATACGTCTCCGTCACCGTCCTCCATTCGGACCAGGACGATGTCGGCGGCAGCGCTAGCTGCCCCATTTTCACCCCGTTCACATAAGGGCTTATCGTCATCGTCACACCTGTGCCGTTAGCATAACGAAGCGTGACCTCCCGTTCCCCGGCTGCAGATGCGTTCATGGTAAACGTGACGGCGGCTGTCCCTTTGTTATTGTCGGTGAACCCCGCAACAAACCCGCTTCCCGTATAACCGGGATGCTCGTTATCCACAAATGCCCCGCCGCTCAGCGCCGCCTGCTCCGCTTCCATCATCACGGCGGTCACGGTCGCAGCCGCCTCTCCGGAGGCCGACGGCCCCCAAAATGTCAATAGCATGCAGCAGGCCATAAACAGCGCAACCGCACGTCGTGCCAGTCCTTCCAGTCTTCTCATGCTCATCCCTCCAACAATCATGATCAGCTGGTTTCCACTTCTTTCCTCATCCTGCCCAAAGCTCTATCTGTCCCATGTCACAAGGAGTATCGCCAACACGCGCATCCGGGCAGCAACACCGCACTACCCTTTAGTTCCGCCCTCGGCCAGACCTGTAATCAGATACCGCTGCAGGAACAAGAACACGACGGCAATCGGCACCGCAATCAGAATCGCCCCGGCCGAGAAACGGGTGAAATTGTTGGCAAACTTGTCGTTAATAAAGTTAAACAGGCCAAGCGCCAGCGTGAACTTCTCTGGACTTCGCAGAATGATGCGCGGCAGCAGAAAATCCATAAACGGCGCCATGAAGTTGAACAGCGCTACAACCGCCAGGATCGGCTTGGCCAAAGGCGTCAAGATTTGAAAGAAAATCCGGAAATGGCCGGCGCCATCAATTTTGGCCGATTCATCGAGATCCCTCGGAATCGTATCCAGATAGCCTTTGACAAGAAAGGCATTCATCGGAAGTCCGCCGCCAATATATATGATAACCAGTCCCCAAAGCGAATCGAGCAGCCCCACCACGTTCAGCAGCAAATAAATCGCCACCATTCCCATCAGCACCGGGAACATCTGAAGCAGCAGGAACGAATAAATGCCGTATTTACGCCCAATGAAGTCATACCGGGAGAAGGCGTAAGCGACAAACGAGACGATGATAACCGAAGCGGCGGATGTGACAGACGCCACGAGCAGCGTGTTTTTGTACCACAGCAAATAATCGCTCTGCGGATTCGTGAACAGCCATTCATAGTGCGTTGTTGACCACCGCTCCGGCACGAGACTGGAGCTGAACATGCTCGTTCCCGGATTTAGCGAGATGCTTAACGTCCACAGCAGCGGATACGAAATGACCACAAACATAATTAGCACGACCGCATAAATCAGCGTTAATTCCAATCGGTTCTTGAGCTTCCGGTTCATCAAAACATCTTCTCCTCTCGGAACGATCGGCTGCGGCTGAATTGGAAAAATGCAAAGATCGCAACGACCAGGCCCATAATGATGGAGATCGCGGCAGCCATTTTGTAGTTGTTGTTCTCGAAAGTGAGCTTATACACCCACGAGATCAGGATGTCCGTACCGCCTGCCGTCTGGTTTCGAACCGGAGGACCGCCCTCGTTAAACAGATAGATGATGTTGAAATTGTTGAAATTGCCCGCGTACTGCATGATGAGCAGCGGCGCGGTGGCGTACAGCACATGCGGCAGTGTAATATGGCGGAATTTGTTCCAACGGCTGCCGCCGTCCACGTCGGCCGCTTCGTACCAGTCATTGGAGATGCTCTGCAGCACCCCGCTGAACAATGCGAATACAAACGGGAAGCCGAGCCATACCTGAATCATGATGATGGTGACTTTCGCCCACACCGGGTCTGACATCCACGGAATCTGCACGCCAAACGGCGCCAGCAGCTCCCGATTAATCGCGCCGAAGTCGTCATTGAACATTGCGGCAAAGATCAGGATCGTGACAAAAGACGGCACCGCCCACGGCAGGATGAAAATGGTGCGGATCAGCCGCTTGAATTTGACGCGGGCATCGTTGACCATCACCGCCAGCAGCAGCGCAACTACGATTTGCAGTGTTGTGGCCACAAACGTCCACACCACAGTCCAGGACAGAACGGACAGCAGGCTGGAGCGCCAGATCGGCTCTGTGAACAATGTGGTGAAGTTGTCGAAGCCTACCCAATCCAGCAGCTTGGCTGGCGGTGAATTGTACAGATTGTAATTCGTAAAGGCCAGGCTGATCATGAACAGTAGAGGAAAGACCACCACGAACACCAGAATGAAAAAGCCCGGCAGCACCATGTAATAAGGGAAGCCGCGATCCCATACCGCATGGAAGCTCTCCTTCATGCTTGGAATCGCATATCCGCTGCGCAGTTTCTGTCCGTCCCGGTATGCGTCCACCAAATTGTAAGCATAGAACAAAAGCAGGAACACAACCAGAATGACGGACAACAGTCCCTGCACAAGCAGCGCGCGGGAGTCATCGACCATCGGGATCGTGCCCAGCGTGTATATCCCCCAAAATCCAATGTTCAGAAAATCATACAGCGCAATCAAAAGCGCTGCCGATAACAGAAAGAACAGACTCCCCTTTATAAATCTCCGGTTGTACAGCTGCCCTATGCCGGGGATGATGGATAGCGCCGCAGCGAGAGCCGGACGATGCTGTTGTTGTTGTACTAAGTTTGCTGTCAAGCAGGTTCACCTTCTTTGGACATCGGCCTATAAAATTTGGATCTTCCCGAGCCGTGTTTGTTCTCAGTCATCATGCATTTATTCTGCTCCCGCCATTTTGATTTTGTCCTGGATCTGCACCACGGCTTCATCCAGCACTGTCTGTGCATCCTCGCCTTCCGCAGCAAATTTAAGCGCGTTGGCCATCGGATCCCATACATGGGTCAGCTCCGCAACATTCGGAAACGGAATGCCATATTGAATTTGCTCCGAGAACCCGGCAACAAGTGGATTATCAACCAACACCGGATCGTTCAGCACATCCAGATGTGCCGGAATTTCGCCCGCTTGTTCATACCAGGTCATGGACGACGATGCATTGGTCAGAAATTCAGCGAGATCCGTAGCCCACTCCGGATGCTGGGAATAAGCCGACAGCATCCAGCCTTTGACCCCGATGAACGATTGCGGATGCGTCCCGTCTTCCATAAGCGGAAGCGCAGCTACCGCAAGGTGGTCGCCAAGCTGCTCCTTATGGTCGGTGATCGCCCACGGCCCGTTAATAACGGCCGCAACCTTGCCCTCATTGAACAGGCCGCCAACGATATCGCCGTTCACGCCTTTAGGCAGATAGTTCTTTTGGAACCAGCTTTGAATGAGGCTGACACCCTTGACCGTTCCCTCTTGATTGAGTCCGATGTCCGTAATATCAAAGCCGCCGTCTTTTTCGCCAAAAATGTAACCCCCGCTGCCGCCCATGAAGGCCCACGAATAATAAAAATTGGTCGCATCGTATAAGAAACCGTATTCATCCTTGGCCGCATCCGTCTGCTGCTCCGCAATCCGCTCGAGGTCCGCAATCGTCTTGGGCGCTTCCGGCATCAGTTCCTTGTTGTACAGAAGCGCATAGGTCTCTACAACAAAAGGCAAACCATACAAATTCCCGTCATAGCTAAGCGCTTCCAAAGTCTCCGGCGTGAACTGCGCGAGATGTGCTTCCGAGGCCTTCATCGGCTGCACCAGCCCTTGGACGGACAGGCTGCCGATGCCCGGCTGGTAGAATAAGTCCGGCCCCTTGCCAGAAGGCCCGTCAAGCGACAGCGTTTGCGGCTGATCGTTCATCGCGATCGGTGTGATTTTCACCGCAATCCCGCTCTGTTCTGTATATTTGTCTGTAATCGCTTGCAATACTGCGAGTTTTTCCGCATTATCATCAGCCCAGATCGTCAGCTCTGCCGGCTTCGGCGCCTCGGTGTCATCCGAAGGAGACGTTCCTGGCGTTTCCGCGGACACCCCTTCGCTCGCGGGTCCTGGTTCTACGTCTCTCTGCGGCCCGCATGCCGTCAACATCACAATCAAAACGATACATAAGACCCCAATGAATCCTTTGTTTTTGATAATCACCTAAATTCCTCCCATGTCGAAATCGTTATTGTCTATCGGTTAAATGCGCCTTTGTTGTTGTGTCCCGAACCAGCAGTTCGACAGGCAACACCACCTTTCGAGAAGTTGAGCACTTGTTGTCCATCAGTTCCATCAGCAGCTTGACCGCCACCCGCCCTTTCTGGACGATATTCTGCGATACGGTGGTCAACGCCGGAAGCGTATAGCCGGACATGAACAAATTATCAAATCCGACCAAAGACACTTGTTCGGGCACCCGCCATCCCATATCCTTGATCCCCTTCATCAAGCCCAATGCAGCGATGTCGGACATCGAGAAGATCGCGCTGACATCGTTGTGATTGGCCAGCCACGCCGCTGCGTGATAACCGCCTTGCACGGAGGTTGGCAAGCGGATCATCAAGCCGGGATCGTAAGGCAAGCCTGCTTCATCAAGCGCCTTCCGGTAGCCGAGCCAGCGCTGCTGAAGAACCGCATAACGATGCAGCTGATCCATCGGAATATCGCCAATCAGCAAAGCAATCCGGCGATGTCCCAGTGCAAGCAGATGCTTGGTCGCTGCATATCCCCCGTACTGATCATCCACACATACCTGACATAGTCTGGGATCGTTCAGATAGCTGTCAATGTATACACAAGGAATATCCAATGTGCGGAATAAAGCGTCTTCTCCCCGATGATCCGTGATCCCGACCACAAGCAGCCCATCCAACTGACGCTGCTTCACAAAATCAAGCGTCTCCTCCGGCATGCCCATGCTTACCAAAATCATATGGAATCCGTGATCACGGGCGATTTCCTCGGCTCCCGCCGACAAATCCCAGTAGAACGGATTATCCTGGATTCGCCCCGGCTTTGTCGTCTGAACGACAAGCCCGATTAGACGAGACTGATTCGTCTTCAAATGGCGAGCCAACAAATTGGGAGCATAGCCTAACTGTTCAATCGCTTGTTGAACGCGCTTCATGGTTGTCTTCGATACGCGCCCCTTGCCGTTGACTACATTGGAAACGGTTGCAATAGATACGTTGGCCGCCTTGGCTACGTCGTGTAATATAACATCATGCTTCATAATCGCTCCTGTCCAAATTGTTAAACGTTTAACCTCCTTTCGTTTATATTGGTTAAACCTTTAACCAGAGGGTATCATGCATTCCTTCTGGTCGTCAAGACATTTTCATGAATAGGTAACAATAAAAAAACTCACTCTCTGTATCAGCAACGGATACAAAAAAGCGAGTTTTCCAGTAATCTTATTAATCTTCAAATTCCACGTTATGATAGACCTGCTGGACGTCTTCGAGGTCTTCCAACGCATCGATCAGCTTCTCGAACTGGGCCTGGCTCTCCTCCGGCAGCGTAACATAGTTCTGCGGCAGCATCGTCAGCTCGGCGACGGTAAATTCGGTAACGCCCGCTTCCTTGAACGCCTCCTGTACGGCATGGAATTGATCCGGCTCAGCGTATACGATGACCGCGTCGTCCTCTTCCAGGACGTCACGTACATCCACATCCCCCTCGAGCAGCAGTTCAATCACTTCATCTGAAGTTTTACCCTCGATACCGATAACCGCTGTCGGGTCGAACATATACGAAACGGAGCCGCTAACGCCCATGTTGCCGTTGTTTTTGTTAAACGCCGCACGTACCGCAGACGCAGTCCGGTTCACATTGTTCGTGAGTGCATCTACAATGAGCATTGACCCGTTAGGCCCAAAGCCCTCATAACGCAGCTCCTCATATTTCTCATCGCCGCTGCCCTTTGCCTTCTCCAGTGCACGGTCGATGATCGCCTTCGGTACATTGTACGTTTTGGCGCGCTCCAATACGACCTTCAGCGCACGGTTGGACTCAGGGTCCGGCTCACCCTTCTTCGCTGCAACATAAATCTCTACGCCGAATTTGGCATATACTCGGCTGGTGTTAGCATCCTTGGATGCTTTCTTTTCCTTAATATTATTCCATTTACGGCCCATACTTTTCCGCTCTCTTTCGTCTTTGAATCTGGTGCAGGTATCATAGAATACCTTCGTTCATTATAGCTCTAATAGAGAACTTGAACAAGGCAAGCGATAGAGAATGGTATGGGCAATAACATTCATCACTTCCTCACCCCTATCCCTGTACCTACTGGCCGACAGGTCGCAAGGTAAATGCCAGCATATATTCACGATTCGCGTACAGAATATGCTCTGGATGCGGCTTGGCCCCCCAGCTGTCATCGCCGCCTACGCCCATTTGCTTGGCCATGACCCGGATAACGGTTTTGTCCGAAGCTGGCAGCTTGTAGGCATGGTCGCTGGCCTCTATTTCCAGCGGGGTATACGGCTGCGCACTAAATTCGAACTTCGAGCGGCCTTCAATGGCGAAGCCTGCCCCGGACCGGCTCTTCACTTGTGCCCACCGCACTTCGGTTTTGTTCCCGCATTCTTGCGGGCGAAGGTAAGGCACCCATTGGTCCTTCACGAGACCTGCATATCTTCCGATTTTCGCCCCGCTGTTTCGGTCGGAATAATTCTCAAACGGCCCCTTGCCATACCACTCAATATGGTCAAAGGCATGTTCCATGGCGAACATCAAGCCCACTTCCGGAATCTCCGGCAGCCCTTCGCCGGGCGTGAGTCTCATCTGCACATCCATACTTCCATCGCCCTGCACGATATACTGCAATGTACTAATAGACTCGGGCTCGGTCGGCAGTGCGTAGCGTACCGTAACCTCCACCGCAGCTGGAGCCTCACGGTAAGAGAACTCCAGCAATCTCCGCTCCAGACTGGCCGTCCTCCAAATTCCGCTGCGCTGCTCCAGATGATTCCCGCGGTCATTGTCCACCAGGGCTCGCCAGAAGTTCGGACGCAGCGGTTCAGCGATCAGCTCGGAACCAGCGCTTGTGTAGGAAATCAATTCCCCTGAACGGAAATCAAAAACAACCGTAAACGCCTGTCCCGCTACAGTAAGCCGATTCTCTTGCCTTTCCACTTGTACCGGCTGCCCGTGGGAAATGACATTCACCTCAGGCTGCTGCACCACTGGAAGCACAAATTGTCCAAAAGCGATCTCATGACCCTTATCAGCCCAGCTCGTGCTGTCTTTCAGCACTAGCCCGAATGTGGCAATGTACTCCACCCCGGCAGCACCAGCGGCTGCGATTTCCAGCAGGTTCGAGACATCTACCTTGACAGTCTCCCCCGGCACAGCCTGGACAGATCCTCTTCCCGCCTTGACCTGCTCCCCGTTTGCCATCACATTCCAGACAAAATCAAATGCGGCAAGATCCGTAAATAAGTACTTATTTGTCATGATCAAGCGGCCTTCCGGCAGCTCGCTGCCGTCAAACCGGACGCTTTGGTAGCATTTTTTCACTTCCGCGATTTTCGGAGACACGGTTCGATCCGCAAAGATGAGGCCGTTGCCGCAGAAGGTGCCGTCATGCGGCGACTCGCCGAAATCACCGCCATAAGCCAGATACGCCTCGCCCTCTTCGTTGCGGGTCAGGATCGCCTGATCGATCCAATCCCAGATGAATCCACCCTGAAGGACAGGATACCGGTCGAAGAGCTCCCAATAGGCGCTTAACCCGCCGCAGGAATTGCCCATGGCATGGCTGTACTCGCACAGTATGAACGGTTTCTGCGGATCATTCCTGACATATCGCTCAATGTCATCGATCCTCGTATACATTTGACTTTCGATATCGGATGCCGCCTCCGACGGGCGATAATGGAACACACCCTCATAATGTACAATGCGGGACGGATCTGTATCTTTAAAGTAACGATGCATGTGCAGGAAATTGTCCCCGCCAAAGGATTCATTGCCGAGGGACCAGATCACGATCGATGGATGGTTCTTATCCCGCTCATACATCGATTTCGAACGATCCAGCACGTTGTCCAGCCATTCCGGCTTGCTCCCGGGAATCGCGCCCTCCTCCTCTTTCTGCCCGTAGCGCCAAGTTCCGTGGGTTTCAAGATTCACCTCGTCTATGACATATAATCCATATTCATCACATAGCTCATACCATTTGGGATGATTCGGATAATGAGAGGTCCGGACAGCATTAATGTTATGCGCCTTCATCAGCTGGATATCCTTCAGCATCTCATCGATCCCGATCGCACGCCCCTTCACCGGGGAGAACTCATGACGGTTGACGCCCTTAAATTCGATTGCTTTCCCGTTGATCTTCATCAGCCCATCCTGAATTTCAAAGCGACGGAACCCCACTTTGCAGCTTACGTATTGGACGGTCTTATTCTGCTCATTACTCAAACCGACCACCAGCGTATACAAGTTCGGATCTTCCGCGCTCCACTGTCTTGGGGAATCAACCAAACCCGACAGCGTGATCATCTTCACCGGATCGGAGCCGAATTTCACCTGTTCGAGCGGAGCACGGCTCCATACTTGCTGTCGATGCTCGTCATACAGCTGCATGTCCACCGCTATGGCCCCCTGATCCTGTTCACTGTAATTATGGATTCGTATCGTGACGCTCAAGGAACCATGTTTATAGTTGTCATCCAGCTCTGGAAGCGCTTTAAAATCGTAGATGTGAGCATCGGGAGCCGTGTACAGGTATACATCCCGGAATATGCCGCTCAATCGCCAGAAATCCTGGTCCTCCAGCCAGCTCGCATCGCTCCAGCGGTAAACCTCTACGGCGAGCTTGTTCTCACCCTTCACCAAGTAGGGGGTCAGATCGAACTCGGCTGGCGTAAAGGAATCCTCACTGTATCCCACCAATTCCCCGTTCAGCCAAACATAGAAGGCCGATTCCACTCCTTGGAAACTAATATAAACAGGCTGGTCGCTCCAGCTGTCGGGAACCGCAAACGAGCGGATGTAAGAACCGACCGGATTATACTTCGTTGGCGCATAAGGCGGTTGTAAATCCTCCTGCTCAATCCACGGATAGCGAACATTCGTATACTGGGGGTAATCGTAGCCTTGAAGCTGCCAATGTCCGGGGACCGCGATCTCATGCCAGTTCGAAGCATCATAGTCTCGCGCATAGAAATGCTTGATCCGCTTCTCTGGATTTTCCGCCCAGGCAAACTTCCATACGCCGTTCAAGCTCATGTAGCTCCGGGAATCTTCCACTCTCCCTTCGAGCGCTTCCTCCACACTGTCATAGGAAATGAATGTGGCATGGGCATCCATGCGATTCAACTGGAAAATTTCAGGATTATTATTCCACTCGGGATATCCGTTAGCGGGCGGGCTGTATTTCCATTTCGTTTTTCCCAAATCCGTCACTCCATTTCTGTTATAATTATATTCACATTATAAAGTGACATCTTCCTTGTTATCTATTAAACGATATTCATCATCATTTAAATATTTGAAATCGAGGTGCTGCGTATATGGACATTATCCATCTCTGTCATCTGAGCGAGTCCGACTTGCACCTGCCCGTATATCTGACGTCGGCAGGACAATGGAACCATCAGGACCCTGTTCACCGCCCTGACGGATTCGCTTCTTATCAATGGCTGATGATCCTGTCGGGCGAAGGCGCTGTACATGTGGATGAACGCATTTATTCCGCTAAAGCAGGACAGGCGATCTGCCTGTTCCCGAATGTTCCGCATCGTTATCACGCGATCCAGGAGCCTTGGAAACTGATGTTCATATCGATGGAAGGCAGCCTTTGTCCTACGCTGCTCGCCCAAGCAGGCATTATGAAGTCAGGGGTGTACAACATTCTGAATGCTGACAAGATGCAGGCAGACCTGGCTAACATCATTACCGGGGCGGGTTCGAATGACAATCATACCAACCTGGAATGCTCCAAGCTGCTGTATAGCCTGCTGCTGGATATCCCTTCGCATATTCATGCCACCCAGCATACCAGGCATCAGCATTTCGAGCGGCTACAGCCCGTCACGCGGTACATTAAGGAACACTGCCACCAGCCGTTAACCATCCAGCTGTTGGCGGAACAAGCCGGAATTACGCCTCAATATCTATGTCTCCTGTTCAAAAAAGCGTTTAATATAAGACCGATGGAATACGTCAATCGCGAGCGCATTCAATTCAGTAAGGAGCTTATGGTGTTAGAACCGCAGCTTCAAATTCAAGAGATTGCCAGCAGGTCCGGATTTGAGCATACCAGCTATTATTGTACGGTATTCAAACGATTGGAGGGGATCTCCCCTGAAAAATTCAAGAAATCACACAGCTATTAGTCTAGTCCGATCACTCTGAATCCTTCACACCGCGAACGCATCAAGCGAAAAAAACACCCTCAAGCCGTGTTCATGTCTCGCATGACATGAGAGCACTTGCTTGAAGGTGTAGAAGAAAACCTATGCGTATTTTTCCGAATTATGAATGAAATTGCCGGCCGTCCAGCACCTCTTGCACATAGCCAGCCCGGATGACAAAATCCCCGAAATGCTCGCCTTCGTGCCGATCTTTAGCATAATGGGCAATGATCGCGCGCAGGGAATCCACAATCTCCGTTTCCCCGATGTTCTCTTTATACAGCTTATTCAAGCGGTTGCCTGAGAAACCGCCGCCCAGGTACATATTGTATTTCCCCGGCGCCTTGCCGATGAAGGCAATCTCGGCCAGCATGGGTCTGGCGCAGCCGTTCGGGCAGCCGGTCATTCGGATGACGATATCTTCCTCACGCAGACCGTTCTCCTCCAGAATTTGCTCGATTTTGTCAAGAAGCGAAGGCAAATAGCGCTCCGACTCGGCCATGGCCAGCCCGCATGTAGGCAGGGCAACGCATGCCATCGAATTTCTTCGCAAAGCGGAATCATTCGCTCCATCGGTCAGACCGAATTTCTGGATCAGCTCCATCACTTTTTTCTTCTTGTGGCTTGTAATATTGGCGATAACCAAGTTCTGATTGGCCGTCAGCCGGAAGTCGCCGGTATGAATGCCTGCAATTTCACGAAGTCCGGTCATTAGCGGATAGTCAGGCTCATCCTTGATCCGTCCATTCTGGATGAAGAGTGTGAAATGCCATTTGCCGTTGCTTCCCTTCACCCAGCCATACCGGTCCCCGTTATGATCGAACTGAAACGGCCGTGCCTCCTCCAGCTTGTAGCCGAGGCGGCTGCTGAGCTCATTCACAAACCAGTCGATGCCCCGGTCATCGATCGTATATTTGAAGCGGGCGTGCTTCCGCACGGCACGATCCCCGTAATCGCGCTGGATCATCACCGTTTTCTCCGCCACTTCAATCGTCTGCTCCGGTGTGCAGAAGCCGATCACCTTCCCGACCTGCGGATAGGTTAACGGGTCGCCATGGGTCATCCCCATGCCGCCGCCAACCGTGACATTGAACCCTTTCAGCTGCCCGCCTTCGATGACCGCAATGAATCCGAGATCCTGAGAGAACACATCCACATCATTGGACGGCGGGACAGCTACCCCGATTTTGAATTTCCGAGGCAGATAGACCGGTCCGTAGATCGGTTCTTGCTCCTCATTGTCACGGCTGTCCAGCACCTTCTCGCCATCCAGCCATATTTCGTGATAAGCTCTCGTTCGCGGATCAAGATGATCGCTGATCTTGCGAGCCCATTCATACACTTCGCCATGAATCTCCGATTGATACGGATTCGGGTTGCACATCACGTTCCGGTTCACGTCACCGCAAGCGGCAAGCGTGGATAGCAGCGATTCGTTGACCTCGCGGATCGTATCTTTCAGATTCCATTTCAGCACGCCATGAAGCTGGAAGGACTGCCGCGTCGTCAGCCGGATCGTGCCGTTGCCGTATTTCTGAGCAACGCGATCCATCATCAGCCACTGCTCTGGTGTCACAACACCGCCGGCAGCCCGCACGCGCAGCATGAACTGATAGGCAGGCTCCAGTTTCTGCTTCTGTCTCTCGTTACGCAGGTCCCGGTCATCCTGCATATAGCTGCCATGGAATTTCATCAACCGGTTGTCATCCTCCGGAATTGAACCGGTGATCGGGTCCTGCAGCGTCTCCTCCAGACTGCCCCGCAAATAGTTGCTTCGACGTTTAATATCCTCAACATCACTGTGAGGCGCGCTATTCGGTGAAACTAAATTATTATCTGACATTGCTCTGTACTCCTCTCGCGGCCTGGAATGATGATTTAATATACATCCCGCTGATAACGTTTCTGCTGCTGCATCAGGCTTACATACTCCGCCGCTTTCTCCGGGCTCATTCCGCCCTCCCGCTCAATGATAGCAGTTAGTGCGGCATGCACGTCGTGGGCCATTCTCTTCTCATCGCCGCATACATAGACATAAGCCCCTTCTTCCAGCCACTGATACAGCTCTTTGCTCTTCTCCAGCATCCGGTGCTGAACATATACCTTCTTGTCGGTATCCCGTGAGAAAGCAACATCCATGCGTGTCAGCACGCCATCCTTCAGCCAGCGCTGCCATTCAATCTGATACAGGAAATCCGTTGAGAAATGCTGATCTCCATAGAAGAGCCAGTTCTTCCCTTGCGCGCCGCTCTCCTCCCGCTCGCCGACAAATGCCCGGAACGGAGCCACTCCGGTCCCCGGCCCGATCATAATAATCGGCGTGTCCGGGTTAGCTGGCAGCTTGAAGTTCGGATTATGCTGCACGAATACCGGCAGCTTGTCGCCGATCTGCGCCCGCTCGGCGAGCTGGACGGAGCAGACGCCGTAACGGTTGCGGCCATGCGCCTCATATCGTACTGTACGGACAGTCAAATGCACTTCATCCGGATAAGCGGACGGACTGCTTGCAATCGAATAGAGACGGGCCGGAATTTTGCGCAGCGTGGTAACAAACTCCGATGCAGCGATTCCTTTCAGCCCGTAATCCTGAACCAGGTCAAGCAGATCACGCTCCTGGATATAAGCTCGCAGCTCCGCTTCACGTCCGGCCGACAGAAGCTCCTGCAGACCGCTGTTTCCTGTCAGCTTCGCCACCTGCTCGATGAGCGGCTTGGTAAGCACCGTAATCTCATAATGACGAAGAAGCGCTTCACGAAGCGGACGCTCGGTTCCATTCTTGTCCGTGGCAACCGCTTCTTCCCCTCTCCAGTCCATCGCCGTGATCAGATCTTCTACAAGCTGCGGATGATTCTCCGGATAAACTCCCAGGCTGTCCCCTGGTTCATACTGCAGATTGGAGCCTTCCAGCGACAGCTCGAGATGTCGGGTTTCGCGTTCGGAACCGCGGCCGTTCAGATTCAAATTCTCCAGAATCTCCGCCTGAAACGGATGGCTTCTGGAATACTCCGATTCTGCCGACGCACTCAGGGATGCAGCGCTGATAGCGGTTGGCGCTGCTGTTCCCGGTGCTGCCGTAAGCTCTGTCAGCGATTGAAGCACGCGGTTGATCCATTCGGCAGCCGGCTCGTCAAAGTCCACATCACAATCGACGCGAGGCGTCAGCCGCTTGCCGCCCAGCTCTTCCAGCCGTTTGTCAAAGTCCTTGCCGGTTTGACAGAAAAATTCATAGGATGTATCTCCCAGCGCCAGAACGGAATACGCCAGATGATCCAGCTTCGGCGCCCGCTTGCTGTGCAGAAATTCATAGAATGAAATCGCATTGTCCGGCGGCTCCCCTTCGCCATGCGTACTGACAAGCAAGAGCAGATTTTCTACTTTTTTCAGGGCGTTCGTTTTGAAGTCACTCATTGAAGACAGCGTCACCTGAAAGCCTTGCTCTTCCAGCTGCTTCGATAATTTCTTGGCCAGTCCATGGCAATTTCCGGTCTGGGAACCGAACAACACCGTCACATCTTTAGAAACAGCAGGAGCCACAGGGGCCGGGCTGATCTGCGATGTTGGCACAGCCACCGTCGCGATCCCTGCAGCCGTTCCTTGCAGGGCAGTGATATAGCCGCACAGCCAGGTGCGCTGAGCCTCAGTCAGCGTAGGCAGCAGCCGATTCAGCAGCTCCACCTGCTCCTGATTAAAAGGGCTGTTCGTTACTTGAAGTTCCAACAGTATCCACCTCACGTAGCAAGCATAATTAATTCCAAGTAATACGATACACTTTATAATATTGCTCTCTTGAACCTATCATAGCTGGAGAAATCGGTCAATTCGAATGTTTTTATAGCTTTTATCAGTTCTACTGATAAATAGAGCAGGCATGAAAAAAGGAGCTGTTTCCGGCAAACATCTGCCAGAGACAACTCCTTCCACATCCCACAATAATAGAGATGATTGTATTGCAATGTTAATCTTCAAATGAATAAGTCCAGAAACGCTCAGTTCCAAAGCGACGAACAATTTCTTGCTGCTGCAGCTTCTTCGGCCCGAGCAGCTCGGCAGCCTGGAACTGGGACTTATGAGCCTGGATCGACTGCATCTTTTGCTCCAAAAATGATTTGACATCCACCAGCACATCCGGTTTCCCGAGCTCTTCCTCACAGTTGTTGGAGAAGGCGATGCCGTATACGGTCGGTCTCCGGTCTTTCGGCAAGCGCTGAATCGTCCGGACGACGGCCGCGCCGGTAGCATCATGGTCCGGATGCACGCTATAGCCTGGATAGAAAGTAACGACCAAGGAGGGCTTAATCTCCTCCAGCAGCGAATGAATGACGCCATCGAGCTTGTCTTGATCTTCAAACTCGATCGTTTTGTCGTGAAAGCCGAGCATTCGCAGATCCTGAATGCCGATCGCCCGGCATGACGCTTCCAGCTCCGCCTTGCGGATGGTCGGCAGTGTAACCCGATTCGCAAACGGTGGCACGCCCATGTTGCGGCCCATTTCTCCCAAGGTCAGGCAGGCATATGTCACCTTCGCCCCTTCGCTTACGTATTTAGCCAACGTTCCCGACAACCCGAACGCTTCATCATCCGGGTGGGGCAGAACTACCAATATATTTTGTGTCATGATTTCATCTCCTCTTTACTCAGAAAGGCTCCCGGCTAAGTTGCAGGGCGACTACGAGCTTGCCTTGGGTATCGTGACCGGCCATGATCAGCCTTTCCTTGTCGTTCTGCTCATAATGTGTAAGTCCCTCTGCATAGATCCATCCCTTCTCCATCTTCAGACCGACTCGGTACGGACCGTTGCCGGAAATGGAGCCGTGGGCGTAGCGGATCACGGCGTTGGTGATGAAGTTGGCGGCCGGATGCTTGCTGCTGTCATAATGGGCTGCATAAGCGCCAGTGGTCATCTCCAGATGCACATATACATCCTGATTTTTAAGTTTATCAATCATCTGTTGGACGTCGTCCACATGAATAATCTCCATAATTCCCCTCCGTATATCATGAGCTGATTGCCATCAGACTTGCCGCCGGGCATCCGCACAACTAAACAGTGCAAGGACTAAAAAGCCATACAGCGGACCGGCAACACCTTCGACTAGAACAAGCCCATTCGTAATGCTAAGTATCCTTATCTTAGTATCGGCAATTGCAGGACGAATGTCAACGCAACCTTGCGTACACTACTATATAAGCTGCATCTTGTGCAACATGAAAAAGCGCCTCTGTAAGATCAACGATCTTGCAGAGGCGCACCCTTGGATGCCTTGCATGTATGCAATATTACAGTTCCGGAATTTCGATCTCCACTTCCTTCTTCGCCAGCGAGGAACGCAGAATGCCGTCCAGTATCGCCTGGTTCCGCAAAATTTGCTCGCCAGGAATCGGGGCGGGCTTTCCTTCGCGCACCGCGTCCACAAAATCCTTGATCTTCTCTTCGAATACGTTCACCTGATGCTGAATGAGCGGAATTCCGCTTTCCGTATGGTGGCCCTGAATGTCATGGAACAGGGAAATGGAGCCCACTCTTCCATCCCAAACACCGCTCCAAGGCCCCGTCCCGGCCGGCGTGATCTTCATACCGGCGTCCGTACCGAGAAACATCGTTGCGCCCAGCGTATCCATATGCATCGCCCAGGCTGTTTTGAAGTTGAGCACCAGATCCCCTTCAAATCGGATGATGGCAACGCCGAAATCTTCCACATCAAATGCACTGGCTTCTTTATGATATTTCGGATTCGTACCAAAATAATTGGAAGTGTAAGCCGATACGGTCAGCGGCTTAGGGTAGCCTAGCGCATTCAGCGCCAGATCAAGCGAGTAGCAGCCGATATCCGCCATGGCGCCTGCACCGGCAATTTCCTGGCGAACGAACGTGCCGCCCGGCATGCCGCGGCGGCGTCCGCCCCCGGTTTCCACGTAGTATACTTTTCCAAGCTCACCGTTCTGGATCAGCTGCTGGATGATGCCCATGTTCGGGTCATAGCGCGGCTGAAAACCGACGTTCAGCATTTTGCCTGTCTCTTTAGAGACCTGCACCATCTCGATCGCCTCGTCCAGCGTGACAGACATCGGCTTCTCCAGCATGACATGCTTGCCGGCAGACAGCGCATCCTTCGTTGTCGTGTAGTGAGCGACGTTCGGCGTACAGATGCTGACCCCATCCAGATCCAGTTCCAGCAGCTTGCGATGATCGTCAAAGCCTACCGTTCCTTCTAGGCCCCAGCGCTCAATGAACTGTTCCGCCCGGCCCGGCATAATATCAGCGACCCCTACAATTTCAACATCTTCAATCTTTTTGTAGTGCTTGACATGCTCTCCGGCAATACCGCCGCTTCCAATAATTCCAATACGAATTGTCTTGCCCATCTCTATGGTTTCCTCCTATGCTCTGGCATTCATTTTTCGGTAGGTGGACGGTGTGAATCCATACCGCTTGCGGAAGACCGTATGCAAATAGCTTCCACTTGAAAAGCCTTCATGCAGCGCAATCTTGTCAATCGGCCAGTTCGTCTCCACAAGTCGGCGGCATACGGCTTCAAGGCGCACATTCTCCAGCACTTCGCTGAAGGAATGGCCCCCGGCCTGTTCCTTAAATATTCGCTGCAGCTGTCTGGAGCTGATATGCAGCTTCTCTGCAACATCCTCAAGCACGACCTCGCCCGAAGAATTGGCATGGATATATTCCAACGCCAATTGATACCGGTATGCCTTCATATCCCGGGAAGGCAGCTCAGCCTCCATCGGCTCCGATGCATAGGCGCGCACAGCACGGAGCAGTATTTGAATGATGCAGTGCTTGATCGTGGTGTACAGACCAGCGAATTTATGCTGGGAGGCCTGATAGGCCTCAAGGAAATAGGGCATCGCCCGATGCGTATCCATCGTCGGCTTCAGCGGAAGCGAACCCAGCTGTTCCATGCAATCCTTCGCTTCGGATGCCTCCCACGGATCAACAAGCGGCAGCCCCTTCGCCTGATCCGTCTCCTGCTCGGCCAGATTAATAATGTCAACATGCAGACATAATTCTTCCATCGGTTCCTTCAGGTCCGCCTCCTGATAGTGCAAGACATTCGGACCGGTCAGGTAGAACATGCCTTCCCGCAGGGCATAGGGCTCATCCTCGATAATTACCGTGCCTTTGCCCCGGGGGATGAAATGAAATTCAAATTCGGCATGCTTATGAAACGATACGATCTTCCCTGGAGGAAAGGTCGTCAGATGAAACCGGAGGACACGGATTTCATATTGGCCCCAATGCACCCGCAAATCCAAACGCTCCAGCGCATCCTGACGCTCCTGCATTACCTCATAAGGAAAATTGTTCATGCAGTAACCATCCTTATCTAAATGAAAAGCTGTTAACCCTTTAGTTCATCCAGGCGGACATTCCGATGTCCGCTCGCGGAAAGGTTGGCGGCCTCCATCAGCTTGGTCAGCTCGACGGCATGCGCGATATTCTCTTCCGCTACTGTATTTTCTTGAATATGAGCGATCCATTGCTCAAATGCGCTCAGACGGTTGTCCGGAACCGGCAGCTCTACCCAGCTGCTGCTGTACTCCTCTTTCTCCGATGTGCGAATCAACAGCTGGCTGTCCGGCGTACCGTACAGGATAGTTCCCTTCGTACCATGAATCTCAATAGCGAACGGAGAGAAGTTGTTCACGAATCCCGCTTCGACAATACCTACCGCGCCGGATGCCGTAGTGAGCGTAGCAACCGCGTTGTCCTCTACTTCCTTACCGGTCACGTAACCGAAAGAAGCGTTCACCTCAACAGGGGATTCACCCAGGAACAGACGGGTCAGATACATCGGATGACAACCGAGATCGATCAGCGCGCCCCCGCCGCATTCCGCCAGTCCGAAGAAATGCTCCGGCAGCCATCCGGCTGTAGCGCCGTTGTGAGACAAGCGCGAGCGGACAAGCGTCACCTTGCCAAGCAGTCCTTCCTTCAGAATATCCTGAATGGCCAGTGTATAACCGTCGTTCAGTCTCGGCAGGGAAACCGTCAGCTTCACCTGGTTTTTCTGTACGGCTTCTATAATTTCATTAACCTCAGCCAGCGTCGGAGCGATCACTTTCTCTGTGAAAATATGTTTGCCTGCATTCGCAGCCTTCACCATCACTTCACGGTGCATCGATGTCGGCGCATCCACGATCACCCCGTCGATATCTTCACGGGCCAGCATTTCGTCTAGCGATTCAAAGAAAGGAACGCCCTGCTTATCCGCAGCTTCCTTGCCGCGCGCCGGGTTCTCATCCCATACCGCCACGATTTGCGCATCCGGATGTGCCTCCGCCTGCTTCGTATAATCCCATGCATGAACATGCCAATAACTAATCTTTCCGATTCTAATCATTACAGTCACCTCAGTATTCAATATTAAGACATCTTGCCCTTAATCTATCACACGAATAACTGATTTTACAGTATAACATTGCGACAGATTTATTAGATATGGCGACAATAGGATTCAGAACAAGCTAGAAAGCCTTATAGAATCAGGCATGTTACTTGGGCTTGCACAGGATAAACCAAGCCGGAAAACGGGCAAGTCCAGCCTCCGTTCCCCGGCCCTAGATTTCAGATTATGGCTTGATATGCAGGACAGACGAAATGGTAGATCCAGACTCTAAATGCCCAGCCGATTGCGAAGAGAAGCGATATGCGCGATATGATGATTGCCATGCCAGGCGTACATGCCGGTTGTATAATCCAGCGTGACAGCTTGCTCTGTCTCCGGGTGATAGAAGGTTCGTTTGAAATCGTCGTCGGACATCGAATGAAGCATCGTCACCCATCGCTGATGAATCCCTTCCATTAGCGCCAGGGACGTGCCGATCTCCCCGGTCCTGGAATCCGGAAGTTCAGCCCACTTCTGCTCCAGATACGGCTTAATGACCGGCTGATCCTCCGTCAGCGCCAATTTAAAACGAATGTACGCATTCATATGGCTGTCTGCCATATGATGGACAACCTGACGAACGGTCCAGCCGCCTTCCCGGTACGGGGTATCCAGCAGCTCCGGGCTCAAACCGGCGACAGTTGCCGCAAGCTTGGCCGGCGTATCCTCAATTTCGCGAATCCATATTTGCCTTTGGGATGCCGTAATCTCGCCATTCACCCGAAATGTACCAATCGGATATCTTACATCCATTGTGGACAGCTCCTTTGCACCTCTTGTTATCCATGATCTGGTGTACACGCTGTACTCTTATTCTATTATATCGCTCGCCCTTTTTGAACCATGTATCCGGTGCTATCCGCCCGCAGCCTCGGATTTTTTCTTGCGCTTCTGCTTTCGCAGCCGATTGTGCAGAAACAAAGCGACGAGCAAGAAAGCGATGGCGATAAAGAACGCCTTCAAATAAAATTCAATCAGATTCAATATGTACTGCCACTGCTCCCCGAAAATGTAACCGAGACCGAAAAAAAATGCGACCCATGACAGGACGCCCGCATATCCGTATAGCATAACCGTGCGGTATGGCACTCGGATGATCCCGATAAAGTAGCCGATAAACTGCCTCACACCCGGGATAAAAAAACTGATAAGCAGCAGCTTGTTGCCGTACTTATCGTAGTAAAGCTGCGTCTTCTGGATAAGGGACGGCTTCAGGAACAACCATTTGCCATAGCGCTCAATGAGCGGCATGCCCAGCTTATACCCTAACAAATAAGTGACCGTCAGCCCGGCGACTGCCCCGAACACGGCGCTGAGAAACGCGGGTGCAGGACCCATAATCCCTTTATAAGCCAAGAAACCGGTATAGGTTAACGTGCTGTTTCCCGGCGGGATAGGAAGTGCAATAAAATCTAGCGGGAGCCCGATCAAGAGCACCAGATAACCGTACTGCTCGAACAGACCTTCCACCACTTCGAACAAATTCATTCCGGATAAACCCCTTCTATTCAAGACCAGCTGTCTCTGTTAATGGTTCATATATTGGCTGGAATAAGCCTCCCTGTTTAACGCTTCATAGCTCGGCGCAACGGCTCCCGTCCATTGTGCGGATCGCCGGAAACTATGCTGGATCGCCAGCAACCGTCTCAATACGGACAGTGCGGATTCCTTATGTGTAAAGACTGCCGCTTTCCTCTCCATATCACCCAGCGCCCTCGGATTCATAATCAATCGGAGCAACTGCTGCTGCAGCTCTCCTTCCATCGCCTGCCGCGCTACGCCAATGCCGACCAAGTAATCGGCATTGTCCTGCTCCTGACCGGGCAGCGGCTTGAACAGCAGCATCGGGCGCTCCATCGTCAGCGCCTCCGACACGGTCAATCCGCCCGCCTTCGTCACGATCAGATCGGCTACGGCCATCAGCTCGTGCATGCGATCCACATAGCCCATAATCCGGGTCTGCGGATGCTCCCCAAGCTCCTCCTGGAGCAAATGATACAGCTTCACATTGCGCCCGCATATGATGATGAACCGGATATCAGGCGAATAGGCGCCTGAATTGATCAGCTCGGTAACCTCTTTATCGATCATGCCCTCGCCCCCGCCCATGATCAGAACGACCCGATGGCAGGAAGTCAGCCCATATTGACGGCGAAGCGCGTGCCGATTAACAGGCTGGCTGAATACGGGATGGACCGGTATGCCAGTCACCGATATTTTGGAAGCCGGGATGCCTTTGTTCAGCAGTGCCTTCTGCACCACCTCAGAGCCGACCATATAGTGATCGGTATGCGAATGAATCCAGTAGCTATGATCCGTATGATCCGTAATGACCGTCGCGGTCGGCACCGAGGTCAGCCCCATCGCTTTCAGCATCGCAACGGCCGCGGCAGCCGGCGGGAAAGTGCTTACGATCACCGCAGGCTTCACCTCTTCGAGCAAGTCGCTGATTTTGTGCAAATTAAAGGAAGAGAGCCGTCTCAGCAGCTGTATCAGTCCGCTGTCATCACGCGTCTTTTGAAACAAATAACCGTACACGGAAGGGAAGTGCTTCATCCATTGGACAAAAAAGTATTGGCCTGCCGTATGCAGCTTCGGGTGCGTCAGTTCCATATAATCGACGACTTTAACGCTGAGATGAGGGTAATTTCTTTTGGCTGACTCCACAATGGCCTTCGATGCCTGGTTATGTCCCTCTCCCAGACTTCCGGTCAATATTAAAATATCGTGCTCATTCATGGATTTCATAAATAACTCCTTATCCAACGTTATAATATTTCTTGAATTGCACCGAACCAAAATTCCACAAGCCGTCCTGAATGGCGCTTATCCCGGCACAATTTATTCGCCTGCCGGAACATCCGCACCTCCGGCCGTTTCCTGCACACCCTTAGCTTCAGCTCCCGTACGTTTCTGTCTGTGCTTCTTCACCAGCCGCACCGCGAACCATATGCCCCCGATCAATACACCAAGCCCCAGCATAATGAAGGTCAGGACGTGATCGACCATATTCTCTGCTGCTCTTCCATATACGTAGAATAAACCGCCGACCGCATAAAATTTTGCCGCACGGCCGAGCGCCGCATAGGCAATCAGCTTCCACAGCGGGTATTTCAGACAGCCGGACAAAATGGTGAAAATTTTAAACGGGATCGGCGTAAACGCACCGACCAGGATCGCGGCCTCGCCATGCTTGGTAAACAGTGCGGTCGCAGAATCATGCCATTTCTTCTTCATCATCTTGCTCAGTACAAGCGTCCCCGACGCTCTGCCGATTCCATAGCCGATGGGCGTTCCGATAATACAGCCGATAAATCCGATGGTCGCCAGCCATATCGCCCGTTCCGGTGACAATGTGCTTAATGAAATCTGGGAGAACAAGGCCGGAATCGGGAAAATGATCGCATCGATCATCGCATGAATAAACAGTCCAATATCCCCTAAATTACGTAGAAAATCCATCGGTTGGCAACCCCTCTTTGGCAGTTCCTTCTGTCCTCTATTTGACCCATCCCCCACTGTTCCTCTCTTTTGTCCGTCATCACTAATGCAAGGATACCATGACATCAAGAGCATGGCTTCCGACTTCGGACGATAATCATCCTGGACTTAGGTCTAGCTGTCAACCCGCCCCATATGCATAAACGAGCAATAGAGCAATTAAGTTTGAAATTGGTTCTAACCAAAATACAGCTCGGTCTCATTCGCAGGACCAAGCTGTACATGCCTCATCATATAAAATTGAGAATAGCGCCAACCTCGCTTACCGATTTCACAATATGGTCAGCCTGGGACAAGTCCTGGTTACCGGAATTCGGGTTGACGAACCCGATGCACGTCATCCCGGCAGCCTTCGCGGCAGCCACACCGTGACGTGCATCCTCCAGCACCATGCAGTGCTGAGGCTCTACCCCGAGCAGCTCTGCCGCCTTCAGATATACATCCGGCGCTGGCTTGCCCTTCTCCACCTCTTCTCCGCTGACAACGGCATCAAAATGATCCTGAAGGCCAAACTTGCGCAGCACAGCCTCAATAAATACCGGCGGTGACGATGACGCAATCGCGGCGGGAATTCCGTTTGCCTTCAGCGCATCCAGCAGCTCGCGAATCCCCTCGATCGGCTCCATCTCCTTGGAGGTAAGAATGCTAATTTTGTTTGATAATTGATATTCAATAATTTCCGATACCGATTGCGTCAACCGGTATTCATCCTTAATGGAAGCCCACATCTCGGGATTGGTCATGCCCACGTATTGCTCCAGCTTTTCGCGGGTAATGCTGGTCCCAAAATCATTCATCACCTGGATGTCCACCTCAAAATGCAGCGGTTCGCTGTCAATAATGACCCCGTCCATATCAAAAATAAAAGCTTTCAGCATAGTTAATCTCTCCCTCTCTCCTATGTCTCTACGCCCTGGAAGGGCTTGTATTGCCTTGCGAATGCGTCGCTCCCGCCAGAATCGGAACAAGCTCTTCCAGCCGCTGAATCTCATACGTTGGCTGAACGTCGGAATGATTCGGCTTGCGCCCGGGATTATACCAGCAAGTGTCGATGCCGTACCGGCTGCCTCCCGCGATATCCGATGTCAAGGAGTCTCCTACGATCAACACCTCTTGCCGATCCGGAAACCCCAGCTTGTCAAAAGCAAAATCAAATATGGCCGGGTGCGGCTTCTGAGAACCCGCGTCTTCGGAGACGACAATGCATTCAAACGCATCGCACAGTTCGGATCTTCCGATACGGCTCAGCTGCACCTCCTTGATCCCGTTCGTAATGATTGCCATTCGCTGTCCGCCCGCTTGCAGCTGGCTGCACAATTCAGCCGCCCCGTCTATCAGAAAGGCGCCTTCGCCTAAATACTTGATATAGGCCTGGCTAAACGCTTCTGCATCGATAGCTTCCGACAACCGGTGCTCGGCCACCAGCCGCTCGAACCGCGCTGTTCGCAGCTGCTGCTGCGTGATGCTCCCCTGCTCGAATGCCTTCCACAGCTCCTGATTGATCCGTCTGTAGCTGTCTACAAGCAGCGGCGTGCATTCCAGCTTCATCTCCTGAAAAGCCGAAGTCAGCGCATGAGCCTCTGCTTTAGTATAATCAAACAATGTTTCGTCTGCGTCAAATAAAACTACGTTGTAACGCAAAGCTCCGCTCCCCCCTGCCAATTCGCTTCCCTAATCAGCTTACTATATTCCATGATATGAAAAAAGCCATTGCATTAGCCCAGGTAATGCAATAGCTTGTAGAAAGTCCGGAATTATCCGATACGTAGCAGTTCTTCAATATCGGCAAATTGCTCCTGATCCAACCGCTGCTTGTGAAGCCCGCGATCGTCTGAATATAAGCGATAGGCTCCGGCGTGCGGGGCGCTTCGGATCACCTTGAACTCGGTTCCGCGAACAACCAGAGCACAGTGATTATCCAGCCCGATGCCGATGGACGGTTCTCCTCCGCTCAGCATCCACTGATCAAACCGGCTGCGATATTCCTCTTCATTATAGTGAGGACAGAATGCGGCAGGGATAAGGCCAAGCCCTTGAAGGCACTGCCGCCCCTGCTGTTCTTGCGCATCTTCAAGGTTCATTTCAGAATCGTACGCTTCGCTAAACCAGCAGATCGCCCCAGCACTAAGGCCTGACAGCACAACCCCCGCTTCATACGCCTCTTTCAAAGCCTGGTCCACGCCATGTTCACGCCAGACGCTGAGCATCATCTTGGTGACGCCGCCCCCGACATAGACCAGGTCGGATGACATGATCTTGCTTTGCATCTCCGCAGGCGTTGTTGCGCCGTCCAGCAAGTACAAAATATCGGTCTGACAACCAAGCTGCTCACCGTACACCCGCTGAAATGCTTCAATATATCCCTGCGCTTCATAGCTGGCCGTCGGAATGAAGAGCGCCTTCGGCTCCTTTTTGCCCGCTGACTGGACAATATATTGGTCTATCGCCAATGTTTCAGACTTGTTCAGCTCTCCTCCGCCAATCGCAATCATTGTGCCCATCTTGATTGTCCTCACTTTCATAATGCAATATGTAATGTTCACTCGGGGACACGCCGAATCGATCCGAAACCGAACGCACCCCCATAGCCATAGTATGTAGCCAGTCCCATCAACTGACAAGATAAAATCTGTTATACTGAGTTCGGCAACATCTAAAATCACGAACAGGCGGGGGATATTCATGAAATTGGAGCGTCTGATCTCCATCATCTACAAGCTGCTCAACCACGATGTTCTGTCTGCCTCCAAGCTGGCCGAGGAGTTCCAGGTTTCCCAGCGGACCATCTATCGCGATATCGATGCGATCTGTGCTGCGGGATTCCCGGTGGTGTCGTATCAGGGAACGAACGGCGGCTACGGCATGATCGACGGATATAAAATGGACCGGACCTTACTCGGCTCCTACGATGTCAACACCCTGATCACTGTGCTCCAAGGCCTCTCCACCGTGTTCGAAGACGAACGGGTGAATGGAACGATTGAGCGGCTGCAGACGATCGGGCCGGAGCACCGGACAATGAATCTGTCCGTCGATTTCGAGAATCTCCAGACCGACCCGGAGGCACTCCGCCAATTGCGCGAGGCCATTACGGAGCGTCATGTCGTCCGGTTTGATTATATTAATGCGAACAATGAGCGCCTAACCCGTCACATCGAACCGCTCAGGCTCCACTTCAAACACCGGAACTGGTACGTTTACGGTTATTGCCGAGTGCGGCAGGATTACCGCGAATTTCGTCTATCCCGCATGCTGAACTTCACACGCACCCAGGACATATTCGAGCCGCATCCCGAGATGCTGAATGAGGCAGCTGAGGCTGCTGTCTCTGAACAGCAACAACAAGATCAATGGAAAGAGGTTGTGCTCCAGGTCAAGCCGGATGCACTGGCAGAAGTGATGGATCAGTTTCGCCAAGGAGACAAGCAATTTCATCCCGATGGCAGCATGACCATCCGGATTCCGGTGCATGAGCCTCTGAAAGCACGCTGGCTGCGCAGCATTCTGCTCAGCTTCGGCAGCGGAGTCGAAGTGCTGGAGCCCACCGAGCTGCGCGGCGTCCTGAGAGAGGCGCTGCACAATACACTCAAACTTTATGAAGAAGTATGACGGTCCGTTGTCATACTTCTTTTTATATGATGGCATAGCAACGACCCATTTGATGGACAAAGAAAAGGAGACGATTACGATGATTAATCCATCCGCAGAAATGTTCGAGTATCACAGCTGGGCTAACCGCACCATTCTAGGCAGAATCCATGAGCTTCCCTCCACTGTGCTGCACCAAGAGGTGAACAGCTCATTCCCGACCATCGCCCACGCGCTTAGCCATATCTACGCGGTAGACACGATGTGGTATATGGTGTTAACAGGGACGGAGATGCCCGAGGCGCTGCAAGCCTGCATTCCTCTGAACAGTCAGGTTCTCGATTCTGTAGAGGAATATGGAATTGCTTATGATGCATTGACCGCCCAGTACCGGGAGTGGCTGCAAAGCGAGCCTGAATGGGAGCAGACGCTATTGCTAAACAATCCGTTCGCGGCCCCTCGGCATACCCGCCTCTCGGAAATTATGCTGCATGTGGTCAATCACGGGACATATCACCGGGGCAATGTCTCTACCATGCTGCGGCAGCTCGGCCATGCTTCCATCCAGAACGATTATTCGCTATTCTGGTATCAGGAGAATACGCAAACCCTTCAACCATGATGAATGCTCATCCCCTCTTAACGGTAACAACGAGGGAAGCGCTGCGAGCATGGCTGCAGCAACATTGCAGAACGGAAACTTGCTGCTGGGTCCTGGTCAGCATGAAGCCAACACCGGATACGATCTTATACTTGGATGCGGTTGAGGAAGCGTTATGCTATGGATGGATCGATGGAACCAAGAAGAAAATCTCTGAAACAGCGCTGGCCCAAAGGCTGTCCCCGCGCAGCAAAAACAGCTCATGGACCGAGCTGAATACAGAGCGGGTGCGGCGGCTGGAAAAGCTGGGACTGATGACAGACGCGGGCAGAGACGTTCTGCCTGATATGCGCCCCGAGGCTTTCACCATCGACGAGGATATCCAGCGAAGGCTGAAAGAGGACATGCAGGTGTATACAAACTTTATGGCATTTCCGGATCTGTACAAGCGAGTTCGAATCGATACGATTCAGAGTTATAAATACCAGCCGGAGCTATTCGAGCGCAGACTGGACAAGTTCATCACCAACACAAGAGACAACCGCATGTACGGACAGTGGCATGACGATGGACGACTGCTCGGGGATGAGGTTACATTGTCCACGCCGTAGTTGCTACCCTCTTCCAGCAAATCGCCCTTCATCCAAAGGCAAAACCAGGCCTCCTGCATCGCCCTAACTTCGCGCATGCCGGAGGCCGCTCCCGTTATCGGTGTATCACAATTATCCGCACAGTTGTCGGATGTATCACTACGATCCAGACCGTTCATCCATCCCCGTCCATCTCCTCATCCCGGGTGGATTACACCATCTTGTTACATCTGCCCTGCTTCAAGCTCAATGCCCTTCAGATCCCCAGTTTTCCTCCACTCCATATAAATACGTTCATTAAAGTCTCTCTGTTCTGCATGATCTTCCGCTCTTCGCTCGATCTCCTGAAAGCCCAGCTTTCGGTACAGCCGGATGGCCGTTTCGTTGCGGTCGGTGACTTCCAGCACATAGCGCCTGTAAGGAAGCTCTTCCATAACATAATGCATCAGGGACGTGGACACCCCTCTGCCGCGAGCCCGCTCTAATGTAGCCACACACTCAATATAACCGGTATCATCATCATAAGGCAGAGGGGAATTAAATTCGCCGCTCATCACGTTGTAAGCAAGCTCCCCTGTATTTATGCCAAAAGCCTCCTGCAAAGGCTGAAGCTCCACCGGCATCGCCCTCAACTTATTGCTCGAGCATCCCGCCATTCCCACAATCACGCCTGACTCCTCGGCCAGATAGAGCGCTTCCGGGGAGAATAAACGCTTAAAGGCCGATTTCAAGATTGAACGATCCCGGGTAAAGTACGACAATTCGTTGTAGTAACCGTCCACAAATACCTCGGCCACCTCATCCCGCACATCCCGTTCCGCGTCAGCCATGCGGATGATTCGCAGTCCTTTCATACGCTTCACATTCCTTCCTAAAGACATTCATCGCTGTTCACGCATTCGATGGTTTGCGGCGGAGTAACGTTCCTGCTCCGCTGATGCCTATCGCTTCCTCTCCATCGGCATGCTAGCTTCTCCTCCCCATCATAACGCGGATGATGGCAGTGCAAACACCTTCCGGGGATCCAGTTCGTGCTCCGCCCTGAGACTGAATTGCTGCCGTCTCGTCCGACGTCCGGGCGTTGTGACGCCGAGAATCGGTCCACCACAATATAAGATCAACGCCCCGCTCTCTCCTGCTCAAGGCAGAAAGGATCGGGGCGTTGATCGCCACATCACGTGTCAAGCAACATGATCGGTACGTATAACTGTTTTTCACACAACCGTCTGTCATAGTTTCCGCCCCATCTCGAATTTGAGCAGAATGGAGTCACACCGTTTCACTTTCACAGCTTCCATCCTCCATGGTTCATGCCGCCTACAATAGGTTTCGCTTACGGCTCAAACCCCTTCTGGCTCACCCATAATTGCGATGCCGGAAAAACCTCGCTAAACCGCTTATAGACACGCTCATATGCGGAGGGGTGATACCAGTCTTCCAGGCCAAGCTTGTCATATAGCGGCTTGATCGGCAGCTTCTGCGTACGCTTGCCGCCACTGCCGTCACCCATATAATAATCGTCAATGCACACCCGGTTGACCAAGGGGCGCAGCAGCTCCGGGAAAGCTTCCGAACTCGGCAGCACGGGGGCAATGGCTGCCTGGGTAGGCACCCCCGCTTCCTTCAACAGCTCCAGCGTCTTGATCCGTGCCTGAATCGGCGGCGCCGAAGGCGTGAAATGCTTGCGGATGTCATCGCGATCCGTCTCCACCGTCATGCTCACCCTGACGCGATCCTTCAGCGCCTTCAGCAGCTCAATGTCGCGCCGAACGAGCGGGCTTCGCGTCTGTACGAGCAGAAAGTCAGGCGGTTCCTCGACCATGACCTCCAGCAACCCGCGCGTCACACACGCCGTCGCCTCGATCGGCTGATACGGATCCGTGCTGGAAGACATGAAAATCGTGACCGGCCCTTTCGCCTTGGCTCGTTTCAATTCCTTGCGAAGCAGCGGTGCTGCTTCAAGCTTCACGTCCACCCACTGGCCCCATTCCTGCGCACGAAACAGCGAGACCGGCATTTGCCTGACATAGCAGTAGGAGCAGGCATAACTGCAGCCCGTGTAAGGATTCAAGGTGTGGCTGTAGCCGTTCAGAAATCCGGTGCCTTTATTCAGCAATGTCTTCGGCGTCTTGTATGCTGTTTCCAATTCCATGAGCCCCTCCTCCTTCCTCAGCTGTGCTGCCTATGTTCTGCTCGCGCCTGTCCATACGACACCACTGCACTGCGCATTATCCCAGCGCGGTGTTTCCCCGCATGGGTAGCGGCTGATCGACCACAGATCAGCGCGTCTCAAGCGCCAGCAGGCGCCCCTTCATCTCCAGCCCGCCGCGATACCCGGTCAGCGCGCCGTTCTTGCCGATGACCCGGTGGCAAGGAATCCGGATCAGCAGCGGGTTAGCCCCGATGGCTGCTGCCACGGCCCTTACGGCACTCGGCCTGCCGATATCATTCGCAATCTCGGTATAAGTTAGCGTCCGGCCGTAAGGAATGTCGTTCAGCGCATGCCACACCTCCGTCTGAAACGGCGTGCCCTTGCAGTCCACAGCCGCCTCAAACCGAAGCCGGTTCCCTTGAAAGTATTCGATCAATTCCATCGTGTACGGTTCCAGCTTCGAATCATTTTGCTGTAATGTCCGCCCCGGGAAGCGAGCCGCCAACCATGCGCTCATTTCCTCATAGGGGCTGTCCTGGGATCCAATATAACAAAGGCCCTTGCCTGTCGCTGCGAGGTAAATCCTCCAGTCGTCATGGACCAGCCGGGTCCAGAATACATCATCATCGTTAGCAGGCATTCCAAACGCCCCCTTTTCAAGTTCCGGAATTGTCATGTAATTTGCGATAGCTGGACGGGGTCAGCCCCGTCTTCTTCTTAAACAGGGTGATGAAATAGGCCGAATTCTCAAGACCCACCTCACGTCCGATTTCCGCCACCGTTTTGCCGGAGTCTGCCAGCAGCTGCCTCGCCCTATCCATGCGGACATCCTGTATATATTCCAGCGGGGTCCGCCCTTGAATCCGTTTGAACGTCCGGTGCAAATGATACGGGCTTCCATGGCTGACAGTCGCCAGCACATCCAGGGTCAACGCCTCGTGACAATGGCGGTGAATATAATCGGTGATCCGCTGAATCCATTCCTGGTCCGGGGAATGCACATCGGCCGGCTTACAGCGCTTGCATGGTCGGAAGTTCCCATCGATCGCTTCCGTACAAGTCGCAAAGATTCACACATGCTCTCTTTTGGGCGGTCTGGACTTGCAGGATGGTCTGCAAAATATGCCGGTCGACTGAACCGCATAAAAAAATTGCCCGTCATAGTCCGAGTCGCATCGGATGATCGCGTTCCACTGCTCCTCTGCCGGTCTTGATCCGGTCGCCATATCGCTCACCTCCGGTACCATTATACCCGCAAGCAAGGGCTGCCGCACGGGTTTCGAAATAGAAGCGCAAGATCGCAAAATGCAATAATGGCCGAAGTTGTGATACAACCAATATAGCGGATAGTATCATAACCAGGAAAGGAGCCATCTCCCATGAAACATATGCTATCCTTTCAAATCGATGTGCCCGAGCCATTTCGCTTCTCGGAAAATTTGAACTACCTCTCCAGATCGCCCAATGAATGCCTGTACCAGATCCGGAGCGATCGAATCTATCGCGCCCTCCCTGTTCAAGGGAGCGCTGTCGTGATGGACGTCGGAGCGGATGCCGACGGGCAGGCCATCGCCGTCCGACTGCTCGGGGATCCCGATTCCCCTGTCGATCAGTTGCAGTTGCAGGCCCAGGCGGAGGCTTACGTTCGGGAATGGTTCGACCTGGACACCGACCTGGCCCCGTTTTATGAACAGACGGAAGCTGACCCGCTGCTGGGGAAAGCCATCAAGGCGTTCTACGGATTGCGCTTGATCGGGATTCCGGATTTGTTTGAGGCGATCTCCTGGGGCATCATTGGCCAGCAAATTCATCTGGGTTATGCTTATACCCTCAAGAGACGTTTGGTGGAAGCCTACGGGCACAGTGTGGAGCATGAGGGCAACACCTATTGGCTGTTTCCGAAAGCCGAGGATATCGCCCGCTTGGAGGTCCAGGATCTGCAGCCGCTTAGAATGACCGTCAAAAAATGTGAATATCTGATCCACACCGCCCGGTTGATCGCTGACGGAAGCTTAACCAAACTACAGCTTATGAATGCCGGCAGCCTGAAGCTGGCGGAGAAAAGGCTTGTCAACATCCGGGGTATCGGACCCTGGACCGCCCATTATGTGCTGATGCGCTGCCTGCGAATGCCGGATGCGTTCCCGATTGACGATGTCGGTCTTCACAATGCGATCCGGCACCTTCAGGGGATGGACCGGAAACCGACCAAGGCAGAGATAATGGAGCTGTCCTCCCGATGGTCGGGCTGGGAAGCTTACGCCACCTTCTATCTGTGGCGCTTTCTGTATTAACACTTGTCACAGACAGCAAACAGGGAAATCCCTCGCCCCGGCGCACATCATGCGGCCAGGCAAGGGATTTCCCTGTTCGTTTTCGCTATTAAGTCAGGCCGGTCCCGGCCCGCCCAAACTACTCGATAAAGTACAATTTGCCGTCCACCTCAAGCGAGATGGCCGACTGGGCCAGGTCATCCTTGAGCTGCTTGGCATAGTCGACAACCTGGTCGATAGCCGCCTTGTCAAGCTTGTCCGTAAATGCATACACAATCGTTACGTTCTCCTTGATGAGCGTGCCTTTATCGTCCACCCATGCGCCTTCACCCGGAATCGCCGTAGCTCCGCCGAACCAGCTGGACAGCTGGGTCAAGGTCTGATCGACAAACTTCTGATGCGCTTCCTCTGTAATCGGAATATCTCCTTTTACGGTGGAAGGCACATACACCTTGACGACATGACTCAGATGGAACTGGTCCTTCAGCGCACTTTGCGTAATCGCCGCTGCAGACGAATCCCCCTCTGCACTATACGACTGCTGTACCGGTAGAACCAGCAATGTCAGCAGTACACCGCAGGCCAGCGCAAGCGCCCATATTCTCTTTTTCATCCCCGATTTCTCCCTTATGTATGAATTTTCTCACTCATTATATAATGGAGCATTGCGAGCAGCAATGAAAACCTTGGAAATCGAGGGAGGGCAGCCTCGAATAAGAAAGCCGGCTCTCCAGAATACTCGCGGCGGAGCATCGGCGGCTCTTCTTACCGGCTACGCTTGCAATTGACCGATCCAGGTCAAGCTTTCCACCGCCTGATGATCCATACTGCCGTTCAGAATCGCCTGCACATCATTCAGCGTATCGTGAAGCGCGACACGCACCCCTTTTATCCCCGTGTATGGCTCAGCAATTACAAATGGCTGTGTAAGATAGGCTTCCAGCCGTTCTCCACGCTCATAAGCCGTAAGCTCTGCCGCCGGGATGCCCTGAACGCCCCGTACATTGACAAGGGAGCGCAGCTCGCGGTAACGCCGCAGCAGCTTCTGTGCACGCTGTTGAACGATATGATGCAGCTGATCCAGATGGCTGCCCTCCAGAACAGAGGAGGTGGAATGAAGCGGATGGACCGCCGGAAATTTATGCCTTGCTGCCAAATCGGCATCGAATACCCACAGCGTTTCAAGCGGCCCGTACGGCATGTCGTCGTCGACAACAGCTCCCTTCAGGTCGACCAGAAACGTGGTCACATTGTGAATGCCCTCCTGCTGCAGCCGCTCCTGAAGCTCATAGATTTCGCCTGTCAGCACATGCTCGCGATCGGCCGCGAACATAATCTCAGCCCCTGTTCCCATCTCCATGATCAGATTGTAGGTGTCATCGATCGAATGGGTAACATGTTGAACGTCATCCAGCATATCCTTCAGCTCCGGATACTCCCCATTGGGCTTTAACAGAATGGTGGCGTACCCGTCCTGCTTAAACCGGTGAAACAGCTCGCCGAGCAGCACCAGCTGTCCCATTCCGGGGCGGGCGACCAGACCCACAGTACCGCCTTTTGCCAAAGGGGCAAATAGATCCAGCGGTTTGATGCCCGTTTCAATCATCTCCACGCTTTCCCCGCGCAGAATCAGTTCATCCAGGCTGCATTTTGCCAGAGATGCCAATGCGGCAATGGTGCGGACTTCCGCCCGGCCAACGGGAATTTTCCCTGTGCATAAGTTGGAGACTGTGGCCGGCCGTAATCCGACAGATTTGGCTGCACTGGTCAGGTTTGGAACCCTTTGTCGTAACAGTGACACATTCAGCTTCAGATTGTCCAAGTGCTTACACCCTTTTTTAGTATAGATTCATGGTTCTTCCTAAAGGCTGGTTAGGAAAGAGTCTGCGGTGCGGACAAACAGATCCGCATCCGGTTCAAAAAGATTATGATCATGCTCCTCAAACGCCACGATTCTTGCCTGAGGCAGAACTCGCTTATATTGTTCCACTGCTTCTAATGATAACCCGGGATGTGGTTTTACGCCACGGATTATCAGGACTGGGCAAGTCAACCGAGTTAGGTCGTTCCACATGTCTGCCTTAGTCGATTCCCGTTGCAGTGCCTGTAAAGCTGATGTCTTCATACGATCAGACAGCTTCTTCCCTCTCCAAGGAGGCAGCGAGGCGAAGAAATCCACCCATCCCGCTGGCAGCTCGGTATGAACCGCGGGATAGTCTCCGATGATCAGGCCTTGAATGCGCTCCGGATTCTGAACCGCGTAGCCTAACTGATAGGACACGCCCCGGGAGTATCCCATGAGCACAAATTGCTCAAGTTCAAGATGACGAATCGCCGCATCAATGTCGCTAATATGATCCGCGAGCGTATATCCCGAAGCGGGCGAATCACTTTGGCCCCGGCCGCGAAGCGTGACCACAACGATATGCCGGGGGGACAG
Organism: Paenibacillus sp. 7541; assembly: GCF_002276395.1. Lineage (NCBI taxonomy): Bacteria > Bacillati > Bacillota > Bacilli > Caryophanales > Paenibacillaceae > Paenibacillus > Paenibacillus sp. 7541. The sequence goes on from NZ_NQLZ01000003.1 coordinate 68,292, forward strand.
CTTCTCCATCATGGTGATATAGTCCTCGCCCGACTCGGACAATCCCGGGATGATGACCAGCGAGGCTTGTTGCTTCTTAAGATCCCGATGCACCTCCGTAACGTGAATATGCACCCCTTGGTTATTGACCATAGTCTCGTGTAACTGCATACCTTAGGCCTCCTTAGAACTGTTTTTTATATTAATGAAGTATGATCAATGCGTGATCTCCGTGATTTCATCCGTCTGAAGCCATCCCCTTACACATTCACCTGAGCGCCCCAAATGGTAAAAGGGCGTGTACGCCCTTAAGGGTATTGACGATCTGGGTTACCCGCAGATCCACCGTCAAGGTGGCGTAGGCATACGCCTCCGTTCTTGAAATAGAGTAAAGCTCGGTCATGAGATCTAGCATGCCGTTTAATGCCATCCACATGGCTTCCTCCAGGTCCTCATGAAACCCCATCGTAAGCCAGCCGGCATTCGTCTTGGCTCTAGGCATCGTTATCGGCATGTCGTCTCGGACATGAAAGGTTAGACACACCTTCTCCATCGGGCATTCGAGGGCGGGACCGCTAACTTCGCCGTCCCCCTGAGCCGCATGTCCATCCCCGGTGGAGAACAGCCCGCCATCCACCGGAATCGGCAGATACAGCGTGCTGCCAGCCGTAAGCTCTTTGCAATCGAGATTTCCTCCATAGGGGCGCGGTACGAAAGTCGTATGCTGACCCCTTTCTTTCGGCGGCATGCCCATGATCCCCATGAATGGCTTCAGGCCGACGCTGTACTTGAAATTTCCGAACTGGCTCCTGCCCGTCATTGTCTGGGCATCCAACTCAAAGTCCAGCGTCACTTCTTTGGCACGGGTCATGCCCAGCTTCTCGTTCCAATCGCTCGGAAACCCTCCGGCAGAGGTCCATCCCCACGATCCGGGAACGATTTCATTAATCTGAATCTCCAATGTACGTCCGGGTTTAGCCTCCTGAATATGGACAGGCCCCAATAACGCATGCCCGAACTGCTTCTCCTGCCGCTCCGGCTTGCGCTCCGTAAACTTCGTTCTCGGCGCGTCTGGGGCGACCCGTTTCTCCAGCCCCCAAGCTGCATCTAAGGTTTGATACACGACAGTATCCCCGGACTGAATATATAGGGCCGGCTCCAGTTCCCTGCTGAAAAATCCATGAAGCGTATGAATATCCGGTTGCAGCCTATGAACCTGTGACATTCCGGCTTTCTCCCTTCACAGCTAGATTCAGCGTGGTTATTCGATGATTCGAATCCACACTGTTACTTTATAGAGTATTTATAATTACTCTTAAAGTCAATTATAATTTTCTCTTTAACGTAATTATAATTACTCTATAATTATTTTGTTACTTATTCCCCTTTGCACCAAAGGAGGTCGTTGCAGCACAAAAAAACCGTCCGCAAGCGCAGCTCCACTGCGTGGGACGGTTCAATACCCATGCTCCCTTAGGTTCTCCGGATACCTGGATTACAGGCTTGAGCGGTCTGCCGCCCAGGATGTTGCTCCATGCCCGGGAAGCGACACTGTCAATCCATCTGATCGGCCCGGAGTCTGTTCACAGCAACGCGATTGCTTAGAATACGCTTCGTACCAAGCCGCCGTCGATGCGCAGCGCCGAGCCGTTAATCGCCGAGGATTTAGGACTGCTGAGATACGTAACAAAATCCGCAATTTCCTCCGGCCGAATCAATCGCTGAATAATGGAAGTCGGCCGATTCTCCTTCATAAACCGCTGCTCGGCTTCTTCGATCGAAAGATCCTCATCCGGATACAGCGTATCCAGCATCTTTTCAACACCTTCCGTAAGCGTGGATCCGGGCATGACAGTATTCACGGTTACGCGGGTTCCTGTCGTCAGTTCGGCCAAGCTCCGGGAAAGAGACAGCTGCATCGTCTTGGTTGCGCTGTAATGCGCCATCTCCTGGGAAGGCATGATCGCGGCCTCACTGGCTATAAAGATGACCCGCCCTTCATTACGATGGATCATGTTTTGCAGATAGTGCCTGGACAGCCGGACCCCGCTCATAATGTTGGTTTCAAAAAACTTGAACCATTCCGAATCCGGAATATCAAAAAACGCAGCAGGTTCAAAAATCCCCAGATTATTGATCAGAATATCAACGACCGGGGCGGCTTCCCTTACCTGATGACAACCCTCCTCCGTACCGAGATCCGCCACAACATAACGAATCTCGGCATCCGGATGCACAGCGTGAATGTCATGAATGGTCTGTTTTACCTTGTCCTCATGTCTTCCATTAACAATGACGGACGCTCCCTCGGCTGCAAGCGACATCGCAACCGCTTTGCCAATGCCGGAAGTCGAGCCTGTTACCAATGCGACTTTTCCCTTCAATTCCAAATTCATATCAAGATCTCTCCCTTCTTTTAATATAGGGGACCCTCCCGATTTCCTTCATTACCGCCCGAGACCAGAAGAGCCACACGACGACACTTGCGTAAAGGGCAGGTGATCAAAAATCAAATTTATCCGGGTCCGGACCGACCCGGCGGTCCTGGTTCAGACTGTCGATGCGCCGCATTTCGTCAGCGGTCAGCTCGAAGTCGAAGACTGCGCTATTCTCGATGATGCGATGTTCTCGAATCGATTTCGGAATGGTCACAACGCCGTTTTGCAGATCCCAGCGCAAAATAATTTGGGCTACCGATTTGTTGTATTTCGCCGCGAGTTCCTGAAGTTCCTCCTGTTCCAGCAACTGCCCCTGCATCAGTGGTGACCAGGCTTCCAGCTGGATTCCGTGCGCCCTGCAGAACGCATGCAGCTCCTTCTGCGTCAGTCTGGGGTGATATTCCACCTGATTGACCATCGGCTTGATGGTTGAATCTTTCATCAGTTCCTCCAGATGATGGATATGAAAATTGCTGACACCGATCGCTCTCACCCTGCCCTGCTTATACAACATTTCCAGCGCGCGCCAGGCCTCCTTATATTTCCCTTCAACCGGCCAATGTATAAGGTACAGATCCAAATAACCGAGCCCGAGCTTGTCCAGGCTTTGTTCATAAGCAGCCAGCGTCGCTTCATACCCGAGGTCGGAATTCCACACTTTCGAGGTGACGAATAGCTTATCCCGTTCAAGTCCCGCAGCTTCCAGTCCTTCCCGGATTCCCTGTCCTACCCCCTGTTCATTCCCATAAATCGCTGCCGTATCAATACTGCGATACCCGTTCATGATCGCCGTTCGCACGGCATCAACCACTTCGGAACCCTCCTCTACTTTAAAAACGCCAAGTCCCAGCCAGGGCATCCGAACGCCATTGGATAACGTTGTTGTATCTTTCAAGCCTTGTATATTCATTACTTAATCCCTCCATATGTGTATGGGCACGCGATGTACAGCACGCCGCCTTCTGTTAGATCCTGCTGCCTCTTGAGCTTCCACTTCAAACTTCAGCAGGCCGCGTCGCCTTCCCGGACGCGTCAAGCTGCCCGTTTATATACAGCTGTATAATGATGGGGTATGGTTTCAATCAGCATGCAAATGTTATTATGGTACCAACGGTGCGAAGTGTGAAGAACGTACTTTTTTGTAACATAGTTACCTTGAAGTATCGTAGATACTTTTTAGTGCCTATAAAGAATGGAGGAAACCGCATGCAGACGAGAAAATACAACATCGGCGTCGAAGCCGCCCTGGACGTGATCGGTGGCAAATGGAAGTGCGTCATTCTATGTTATTTGACACGCGGCCGGAAACGGACCAGTGAACTGAAGCGGCTGATGCCGCAAATCACCCAGAAAATGCTGACACAGCAGCTGCGGGAACTGGAGCAGGATGGGGTCATCAACCGCATCATTCATAACCAGGTTCCTCCCAAAGTGGAGTATGAGCTTAGTGAATACGGATGGAGTCTTCAGGGAATTCTGGACGCCTTGTGCGCTTGGGGAGAGAATCATATCGACAGAGTTTATGGTGACAAACTCACCATGTTGGAGGATAATGTTTTCACCGAGGAATTAAAGTCTCAGGACAACGGGAAGATCGCGGAGTAGAGAGGTCAACACATAGCTGCCTCCGGTAAGATTTGATATATGAAACAGGTGAAAATTAGTGACCACAACAAATCATAACCATTCTGGAGGGCGGCTGTTCACCTCCGTCGTTGGCACATGGATCAAGTGGCTGGTGCTGGGAAGCTTTGCCGGGCTGTTGACCGGGAGCGCATCGGCGCTGTTTCTGTACAGCCTCGAATATGTGACCGAGCTGCGCCTCGGCAGCCCCTGGCTGCTGTTTCTGCTGCCACTCGGCGGAGCGGCCGTCAGCTACATGTACAACAAATATGGTCTGAACAGTGCCAAGGGCAACAATCTGATCATTGAACAGATTCACGGGGGGCAAGAATCCATTCCGCTGCGCATGGCTCCGCTGGTGCTAGTCGGGACGCTGGTCACGCACCTCTTCGGCGGTTCGGCCGGCCGGGAAGGCACTGCGGTACAGATGGGCGGCAGCTTGACCGAATGGCTCGGCAAGCGATTCCGCGTGAGCAAGCTTGACCGTAAAATACTGCTGATCTGCGGCATCAGCGGCGGCTTCGGCTCCATATTCGGAACCCCGCTTGCCGGTACCCTGTTCGGCCTGGAGGTGCTGGCGATCGGGATGATCTCCCACCAGGCGCTGCTGCCAGCCTTTATATCCAGCCTGATCGGACATTTCACGGCGGAATCGCTCTGGGGCGTAATCCATGTCCACTACCCGATGGGCAGCGTTCCCGCATTCGAACCGCTTGTCTTCCTGAAGGTGCTGCTTGTCTCCATGCTGTTCGGTCTGGCCAGCAGAATGTTCAGCGAGCTGACACATGCCTTGAAGAAGGGATTCAGCTACCTATTCAGCAATCCGATGCTGCGAAGCGCAGCAGGCGGCGTGATCATCATCGGACTTGTCTATCTGGTCGGAACCCGCGATTATCTCGGGCTGGGGCTCCCCCTGATCGAAAGGGCGTTTTCCGGCGAAGCCACTCCCCTTGATTCGCTCGGCAAAATGCTGTTCACATCCCTGACGCTCGGGGCAGGCTTCCAAGGCGGTGAGGTGACCCCGCTGTTTGCCATCGGGGCTACGCTTGGCAGCTCCCTCTCAAGCTGGATTGGCTTGGCCGCCCCATTTCTGGCCGCGCTTGGCTTCATTGCGGTATTCAGCGGAGCAACGAACACACCGATCGCCTGCTTTATTATGGGCGTTGAACTGTTCGGCGCTGACGGCGCCGTCTACATGTTCATGGCCTGCATCATCAGCTACCTGTGCTCCGGCCACTCGGGAATATACACTTCCCAGCGCATCGGGGTGTCGAAGCACCCGTGGATCAGCCTTCCCGAGGGCATGACACTGGGCGGGATAAAGGCCGAACGGAACCGGACCCGGGTCCAAGACAACGCTGACCAGGACCACCATAACGAACCGTCATAACATTTCTTGATCGACAGAAAGGACGAATCCCGCTCGGCCTGAGCTTTAGGATTCGTCCTTTCTCTATCTTTCGATTCTGTTGTTGGGACAAGCTCCCCGGATTACACCGTGGACTTGCGAAGCATGAAGAGTGAGCCGATCGCCATCAGCAGCGCCCCTGGCAGACACCATAGCGACAGCTCAAACGCAGTCTTGCCGATAAACCACTCGAACACCGGCATCCACCCGTCAAAGGCTGTGACAATCACGCCGGCTGCCGACAGCAGGATGAAAATCCCTGCCAGGAATATAAAGGTTTTCAGCCCCCGGTAGCGGAGATAGAAGCTGCCTATCAGCATTCCCAGCATCGCGAACGTAATCAGCAGAATGGCAAACACGGTAAATTGAGCCAGGATCGATCCATCATTCAAGTAAGGCAGATGGAAGAAATGCATGCGTTCCCCCCAGCCATTGGTCCATTTCTCAAGCGAAGACAGAAGCAGCAGCAGAATAGCGGTAAATATGCTGATCCCGATTATAAGGATCACCGTGCCGGTATAAAAGTCGGTTCGTCGAATGCTGAAGCCTAACGAAAATGGAAACAGTTGCACAACCCCTATAAGTGCACCGACAAACATGTAAATAAACATCGTGGCGAGCCCGCCAGTATAGAACTTCTCCCCATTGACTATGAAACCGATCAACAGATTGACGATAAAACTGAACATCATAATTGCCCACGGCAGGTAGAACCAGCCTAATTTCTGTTTCATGTGAATATGAATGACTCTGTTTACCTGGTTCATCCCCGGTTCACCGCCTTTTCAACTCTGGTTAAACTGACAATGAGATCTTGAAGGGACACAGCCGAAGTCTTCAGGCCCGCTTGCTCGGCCTCCTGCTGAATGGCGCCCCCTGTCTCTCCCATCACCGTCGCCGAGATCATGGAAGCGAACGGCTCACGTCGAATGACCTTTTTGCCCTGAACAAAAGCCTCCACCTTGTCCGCAGGACCGACCACCGTGCAGGCGCATCCACGCAGCTCCTCACTCTCTGCATCAAGAATGACTCTCCCCTGGTCGATCACAATGACGTGCTCCAGCAGGCGGCTAACCTCGTCAATCAGATGCGTGGACAATACCACCGTGCGCGGATAACGGGTGTAATCTTCAATCAGATGATCATAGAACATTTCTCTTGCAACGGCATCCAGGCCAAGATACGGCTCGTCAAAAATCGTAAGCGGCGCCCGGCTGGCAAGCCCGACCACAATTCCGACCGAGGATAGCATCCCTCGGGACAGTTTCTTCACAATCCGCTTCCGTGGCAGGCGAAATTCCTCCATCAGCTCGTTGGCATACGCTGCATCCCAGTTCGGGAATATCGTGGATGCCACATCCAGTACATCTTTGACTGTAAAGTAATCCGGATACCGCTGCCCTTCTTTAATAAAACAGATGTTCCGCAGGACCGCCTCGTTCTCGTACGGGCTCTGCCCAAACACCTTCACTTCCCCGCTCGTCGGGAATAACTGTGCAGTAATCATGTGCATGATCGTTGTTTTCCCCACGCCGTTTCGGCCAAGGAACCCATATATTCTATTCTCTTCCATCCGGAAGCTCACATCATTCACTGCTGTGACATCCGTATAAGACTTGCACAACTGCCGAACCTCGACCACCGCTTGACTCATTGTCCGCTTCCCCCTCTGCGAATCATGTCTGTTAATTGTTCAGTCGTAATTCCAAGTTTCGCCGCTTCCTTCACCGTCGTGACCACATAGTGCTCGTAAAACTCCTGCTTCCGCTTCTCAATCAGCTTCTCGCGCGCACCCGTCGCTACAAACATGCCAATCCCCCTTTTCTTATACAAAATCCCCTGATCTACCAACAGATTTACCCCCTTGGCGGCAGTAGCCGGATTGATCTGATAAAAGGCCGCAAACTGGTTCGTGGACGGAACCTGCGTTTCCTCAGGCAGTCGCTCTTCTATGATGTCATCCTCGATTTTGTCGGCAATTTGCATAAAAATAGGGCGGCTGTCATCAATCTGGAATGCCATCTTCTCACCCTTTCGTCGTTCGAGTTACCCATTACCACATTGGTTAGTTACTCATGTAATTAACCATACAAGACATGAAGTTAAAAGTCAACCTGATTTTTGCCTAAACTAACCATCTCGGAAAGCCGATATAAAAGGAATGTGCAGAGGCTAAAGTTTACATTGAAAGGAAATGAACACCAGAGATGAGTAGAAGAATTACAGCGATCATGCTGTCAGCAGCATTGCTGCTGCTCGCTTGGACCACACCGGCGACAGCAAGTCAGACGCCCAAAATGATGGCGTATGTTAACCAGAACAGCCAATCGTTTATTCCTGTAGGACTGTTGAAGGAGATTGAAGGGGTTAAAGTTAATTATCAGGCTGCGGAGAAAAAGATCGAGGTTACGAGAGAGGGAACCAAACTCACCTTCTTTCTTGGACAAAAAAACGCGTTAATCAATGGCAGCAAAACACAAATTCCGGCAGCTCCTTTCATCGAGGGCAGCTCCGCCTATGTGCCGCTGCAGCCGATCAGCCGTTATCTTGGCATGCAGCTGTCCTGGGACAGAAGCAGCTCTTCCCTTGCCATTACAAGCCAGGGAGAAACCAAAGTGCTGCCTGTATTGTCCGGCTCATTCATTAACGCCGGTGCCAAGCCCGTTGTTCACAGCAAAAAAACGTTCCGGGTCGGCTCCAGATCGTTCAATACCCAGGTCGTTACCGTTTCCCTGCTGCATCCCAAAATCAAACTGGACGTTGCCTTAGCCCATAACAAGGTGGGCGCCGTTGAAGATCTTCGCAGCATCGCTAAACGCAGCGGTGCGCTGGCGGCCATCAACGGCACTTACTTTGATGCTTATACAACCGGCGCCTTCAAAGCGCCGTACGGCTATATCGCAAGCGGCGGCAGCATTCTGAAGACAGCCCCGGGAGATAACCGGAGCATCTTCATCTATGACCGCAACAACCTCGCGACCATTGTGCCTGGACTGACATTCAAGGACCGCTTTGAGGAAGGTCGGATTGAGGGCGCCATTCAAGCCGGTCCGCGGCTTCTGACTGACGGAAAGATCTCTCTTGATGTGCGCAACGAAGGCTTCAAGGATCCGAAAATTCTTAGCGGCGGCGGCGCGCGCAGTGCCATCGGCATCACGAAAGACCACAAGCTTATTCTGCTTACCACCAGCGGCGCGACCATTCCGCAGCTGGCTGAAATCATGAAGCAAGCCGGGGCTTACCAGGCGATGAATCTCGATGGCGGCGCCTCCAGCGGCCTGTACTACAACGGCTCATATTTGACCACGCCAGGCCGGCAGATCAGCAACGCCATTTTGATTCAATCGAAGTGATGAGTTTTCTATCCCCTTGAGATGGCCGGATGTCCGGCGATTCTTCAAGGGGATTTTTTACGTGCCAATCATATAAAATCCCGCTATCGCCTGCCTTGTTGTTCCAAGGCGGGACGAATAACGGGATCTGAATAGGCGGCAGCCGATCAGGTCAGATCAGGACCGGCTCCCTGGCTGGACTCGAGCTCTGCCATCGTTGTCTCGATAATAACCCGAAGCGCTGCGAGCATCGTGTCATGCGACAGTGTCGGCAGTGACGGTTTGTCTACGGCCATCTCCGTTGAAGCCGGGAAGTGGACGAAGCCGCCAATTACCGGCAAGGCATGGGACTGAATATGATACAGCAGCGAATACATCGTATTATTGCAAATATAGGTGCCGGCGGTGTTGGAGACAGAAGCCGGTATGCCCTGCTCCTTCAACTGATTGACCATCGCCCGAACGGGCAGGGACGAGAACAGGCCATCAGGCCCCCCCGGCACGATGGGCTCGTCCTGCGGCTTGGCGCCTTTGTTGTCCGTTAGGGATGCTTCTTGCGGTATATCCTTCACATTTACAGCAATTCGCTCAGGCGTTACAGCCGTTCTCCCTCCTGCCACCCCGGTTGCGATCACTGCATCCGGCTGCACCCGCTCCATCTCCCGGATCAGCAGCTCTGCGCACTCATCATAATGAACGGGAAGCAGCACCGTATGAATCTCCGCACCCGGGATCGTCTCGTTCATTATGTCCCGAATGAGCCTTTCCGTCGGATTGATGGAACTTCCTCCAAAAGGTTCAAAACCTGAAATCAGCAGCTTTTTCATCGTTGTTCATTCTCCTCATTCCCTGATAATCGTTTCTTTCATCATAGCAGATGCTCTGCTAGTTTGACCAAATCATGTGGACATGCCATGCGCCGTCCATCGGTTTAATCCAGCTCGAAAGTATAATATTATGTCATATTTGGCAAAATAAAACGTAGCTTGTGATTCAAAGGAGGTGTCCAGATGAGCACAGAAAACAACAACCAGCCGACGAAAGCGGAAGTTCAAACGACCCAATTAAACAAAATGCCGATTCCCGGAGAGAATGAAACCCATATTTCCGAGGAAGAGGTTGCCGAAGCATTCCAGCAGCAATCGACGGAGAACCGCACTTCCGGCAATCAACAATCCTAAAGCAAACTTCAACGAATCATACGTCTCACAGATGGCAGCTTCAGGGCTGAGCACTGTGAGACGTTTATATTATTCGGCGAGCCGCTAGGACCGGCTGCGGTAACGCCCCGTCCGCAATTCCTCAATATAATTGTCCAGGAACGGCATCCCGGACGAGACGGCATCCTGCACCGCCCGCTCAATATCATACGGCACCCGGACCCATTGCATGCTGAGTGCAGCGGAGGTTCTGCTGTCGTAACGGCCTTCCAGAATGACGTAGGAAGCCTGCGGCATGTCCAGCGGATTCCCCACACTGCCGGTATTAAACAGCGTCTTGCCATCCAGATGCTGGAGATAGGCATTGTGAACATCCCCATAACCGGCAACATCCGCTTCACGGTCTGACAAACAGCAAGCCGAGCCTTCGAATAACGACAGCCGCTTCTCCAGCTCATCCCACGGCTGCACCCGCTCATAGACGCTTCTCGGCGAGGCATGGAACAGCCGAACCCATTTTCCGCTCATATAAAATTCAATGCAAAAAGGCAGCTTGGCCAGCGTATCCAGCCGCTTCTGGCCCAGCTTGCGCTGATGCCACCGAAGCGCCTCCTCCTCTGTCTTACGCACGATAAAATCATCCCAGTTCCCTCTCACTATCCGTTCGCAGTTCGCTTGGATCATATCGACCGCGATATCCCCATCCGGCCCTTTCCCGATCAGATCGCCCAGGCAATAAATCACATCCACGCCTCGGCTGCGAATATCGTCCAGCACGGCCGAAAGCGCCGGAATATTGCCGTGTATGTCAGAGATGATGGCTATTCTGTCCATTGATGCTCCGCCTCCCATCAACAATGCGTTTCCATTTTACACTACGCCAACATTGCCAAAATAACAAGCGGCCACGCAGTAGCCGTGACATTCGCGCTGTATCATTTTAATTCATTATGGCTTTTTATCAACCCGATCCGTTGCGAAAGCGCCGATATCTCCTCGCAGGCATAAGAAAACCTAGCGGGAAACCCACCGCTAGGTCCTATGAGATGCGTCATCATCCATTTGTGCTCTGAACGAGGACAGGTATTGGCTGCAGTCACTGTTAGGCAGGGAGCCGCTTCCGGACTCCCCCACATGATGACCGAGACTTAATGCGTCGTCCGCTCGGAAATTTCACTCAAGGCATCGCCGGCTTCGTTTACAAAAATGTTCACTCTGGCCAGGTCGCCGATGGCAGCCATGCCCACCAGTTCACCATTCTCAACGATGGGAATACGGCGAATTTGGTGCTCAGCCATCATCCGGGACAATTCGTGAACATCCGTATCCGGCGTGCTCGTAATGACATCGGTTGTCATAAAGCTGCTGCATGTTTCTGCATTGACGTCTTTTCCGTCAGCGACACAGTTAATGACAATATCCCTGTCTGTAATCATGCCTACCACTCGTTTGCCTTCACACACCGGCACCGAACCACAGTTCACATCCCGCATAATTTGGGCTGCCGATACAATCGAATCCTCCGGCCGGCATACTCTCACGTTGTCCGTCATAATCTCGCGTGCTGTTGTCATGTTATCCTCCCGATACGATTACAGATTTTATTCGATCATTCTGTCATATTTTGTCCTGCCTGCCGGATATTATTCCAGGCCGCAAGCGTACGGGCTCCCTATCGAATGCCTGTATAATTTTTACTCACATGAAAGACATCCATGAATAATATTAATTAGTACCTGAGCCAAAAAGGATGGGAGGCTGATGAAACGTGAGGAAATACCGGATGATCGGCTTGTGGTTATGTGCAGTCATTCTGGTGCTTGCCGGCTGCACCGGAAGCTCGTCCAACGAAAAAACGAAAACGCTTACACTGTGGTACTGGAATCGAAGCCTCGATGACGGGCTGCTCAAGGCGGTAGAACAGCAGTTTCCAGGCATTCGGATCGATGCCCAGAAAATCGGCGGCGATTTCAAATCGAAGCTGAAAACAACGTTGGCTGCCGGCTCCGGAGGCCCGGATATCGTTGCATTTAACGATTGGGTTACCGAGCTGTTCGCCAGCTCCGACCGCTTCTACGATCTGTATGAGCTTGGGGCCGCCGAGATTGAAGATGATTTTCTCGATTGGAAGTGGCAGCTGGGCGTCACGCCCGAAGGCACCATGATCGCTTTGCCGATCGATACCGGGCCAACCGCTTTGTATTACCGGGCCGATCTGTTCGAGCAGGCCGGTCTGCCGTCTGACCCGGAAGAAGTGCACCGTATGCTGTCCACCTGGGAAGATTATTTTGAGGCTGGCGTGCAGCTGCAGCAGCATTTCGGCGGCTCGGTCAAACTGACCGACAACATCAGCAACATTTACAACCAGATTAACGCCCAATCCGAGACGATTTATTTTGACCGGGATGAAGAGTTTATCGGAGAGAGCTCTGCCTCCTCCATGCGCTCCGCATGGGACCTGGCCGTGAAGGCCTCGGAGCTGGGGCTGCTGGCCAACGCCAACACCTCCTCCTCCGAGTGGAACGCTGCGATCAACAATGGCCGCATCGCTTCGTTTGTCGGCGCGGTCTGGATGAAGGAGATTCTCCAGCAAGCCGCACCGGACACGACCGGCAACTGGAAGGTGGCCAGAGCGCCGGGCGGAGACGGCAACAATGGCGGCTCGTTCCTGGCAATTATGAAGTCGAGCGAGTATCCGCAGGAAGCCTTTGAGGTCATCAAGTGGATTCAAAGCCCGGACAATCAGATCCAGACCTTCAACAATATCAACCTGTTTCCGTCGGCCAAAGCCGCGCTGGAAGCCGAGTCCATGCATGTGGAAGAACCCTTTTTTGGAGGCCAGGCGACCGGCGAAATATTTACCGAATCAGCTCGCAATGTGAAGCCAGCCTACTTTGGAGCCAAGTATGCGAACATTAACGGCATTGTGACCCGGGAGCTATCCATGGTCGCCCTGCAAGGCAAGAACAGCGAGAAAGCCTGGGAGGATGCGCTTAACCGGGTAAAGAAAGAGCTTCTCCGCTAAGCCGAGTCAAGGCATGGAATATGCATTTGAGGCTTCAATGCAAGTATGGTATCAACCTTGAATCCCCTGGAGGTGACTGCCCATGAATCGACCTGTCGAGCCATCCCCGATGCCGCCGCATCAAGCGGAGGCCACGAATTCACGGAACAATCGGCGGCTGATGAGTACCATCTGGAAGCATCGCAAGGAATATTTGGCCATCTCGCCATTCTATATTTTGTTTGCGATATTCGGCCTGTTCCCGATTGGATTCTCCATGTTTCTTTCTTTTCAAAAATGGGACGGCATTTCGGAAATGTCCTTCAACGGGCTGAAGAACTATCAGTTTATGCTTACCGATCCGGAATTTTGGCGCGCCGTCTCCAATACGCTGCTGATCTGGATCTATTCCACGATTCCGATGCTGTTTTTTGCCTTGATCATCGCATTCCTGCTGCATGCCTCGTTCATGCGGTTTCGGACGTTCTTCCGGATCGGATACTTTCTGCCGAACGTGACCTCGCTCGTTGCGGTTGCGATCGTGTTCGGAACGGTATTCTCCAATAACTATGGACTGCTCAATTACGTGCTGTCTCTGGTCGGACTCGAGTCAGTGGAATGGCTGAACAAAACGTGGGGCATCCAGCTGGCAATTTCGGTCATGATCATCTGGCGATGGGTCGGCTATAACGCCATCATCTATCTGGCGGGCTTGCAGAGCATTCCGTCCGTCCTGTACGAAGCGGCCAAAATCGATGGCGCCTCGGGCCTGCAGGCGTTCTTCCGAATCACCATTCCTTGTCTGCGGCCGATCATACTGTTCACCGTCATTACATCGACGATCGGCGGCATGCAGATTTTCACGGAACCGCAGGTGCTGGTTGGCAATGACGGCGGTGTGAGCGGCGGCGGTCTTACGATCGTGCTGTATTTGTACCGCGAAGCGTTTGTGAACAACTATTTCGGTTACGGCGCTGCCGTTGGCTGGGGGATGTTCATTCTGATTGCCCTTTTCTCCATCCTGAACTGGAGAATGGTGCAGGGGAATTCGTCCAACCATTGATTTTACGGAGGTGAAGCTTATGTTCACTCGAAAATCGTTTGTGCTCTACCTCGGGCTTACGATCGGACTGCTGCTGTCCATATTCCCCTTCTACTGGCTTGTGGTGATGGCTACGCGGACGACCTCGGATATTTACAGCTATCCGCCCAAGCTGTGGTTCGGACCGCATCTGTTTGACAACATATCGCGCGTGATGGCCAGCATCGATTTTTTTGGAGCCTTCCTGAACACGTTGTTTGTTGCATCCGCTTGCACCATTCTTGTGCTGTTCTTTGATTCTCTGGCCGGGTTTACGTTTGCCAAATTTGATTTCCCGGGAAGAAAATGGCTGTTCATCGTCCTGCTTGCGACCATGATGGCTCCGGCCCAGCTCTCTCTCGTTCCGTCCTTTGTTATTATGGCGACATTCGGATGGGTGGGGACCTTTAAAGCGCTCATCATCCCCGGAATGGTAAACGCTTTCGGCATATTCTGGATCCGGCAGTACGCCCAGGAGTCCATTCCTTCGGAGCTGCTGGATGCCGGCAAAATCGACGGCTGCGGGTTCTTCCGTCTGTATTGGAACGTAGCGCTGCCGATTCTTCGTCCCGCCTTGTCGTTCCTGGCCGCCTTCACCTTCATCGGCGTCTGGAACGACTATCTGTGGCCGCTCATTATTCTCAATGACGAGAGCAAATTTACGCTTCAGGTAGCGCTGGCTTCCTTGAACGGCATCTATACGACCGATTATGCGATGGTGATTGCCGGAACGCTGCTGGCGGTAATCCCCCTCATTGTCCTCTTCCTGTTCGTCAGCAAGCAGTTTATCTCCGACATTGCGGCTGGCGCGATCAAGAGCTGAATCCAATCCCGTCTTCAGAAGCTGCCCGGACATCCGGGCAGCTCTGTTATATCCATGCGCACTAGCCCCCTCCTCCCGCTAAAATTCAACATCAACCGGACCATTGTGGTACTCTCTCATTTTTTTCATGTAACATACGAAACTCAACTAGTTATAAAGCCTGGTACATCTGTCCGAATCTCTCACCAAACTCTTCACAAACACGAATATCTTGTTTTCTTGGCCAAAGGTCATTAGAACGAACAAGACATTATAAAGGTAATATTTCTAAAAATTTCTAAAAAAATAGCTTGTGCATCTCATTTGATGAATTTATACTATACCATAAATTTACTGTTAGATAACATTTTTCATATTATATGTAATTTAATATAACATTTTGTAAATCTATCAACCGGATTCACTCATCCATGTCTGTTTATGTAAACATCCTTCATGGCTCCGTTATCCTATACCTTCTGCCGATTCTGCAATGACGAAGCCTGCTGATTTCCTCAGAATGCATCAACCAAACAGTCTTACGGTCTGAATGTCTCTCTCCTCTGTACGGCTATAATCCCTGTGCTATAAGCTCCAAGACCCGCATCCATCAATAAATTCACGATCCTGTAAAGGGGGTGATGATCAAATCTATCAAGTCTAGGGCGTGTTGTACCCGCGAATCGCGGCCGCTTCCTGTTTTCGTTGTTGGATAGGGAATTTTCGATGATTACTACTCAAAAAACCGGGTAAAAGGAGTGGGATACTAGTGTTTAAAGTTGGTAGATTTCGTAAGCCCCTAACGATGGGCCTGTCGCTTCTCCTTGCATTTACGATGGTACATCCGGTTTCTGCTGAAAATCCCGCATCGCAGAAGATCGACATGAAATCCGGCCTGGCCGAGATTTCGACCGCCAAAGTGAACGCCAAACTGAACCAGCAGTTTAAGGACAATGAATATGTCACATATCTTGTAAAAATGAAGGAACAGGTGGACACCACTCGCGTCTCCAAACAAGCGATCGAGAAAGCAGCCGTGGAGAAAATGACGCCGGCCGCCGCCAAGCTGTCGGTCAGAACCTCCGTTGTAAGCTCGCTTAGGGAGACCGCCTCCCGAACCCAGTACGCCCTGGAACAGTATCTTGAACAAGAAATTGACCGCGGCAAGGTCAAAGAATATAAAAGCTTCTTCATCGTCAATGCGCTTGCGGTTACCAGCACCAAAGAGGTGATGGAGAATCTGGCCCTGCAGCCTGAGGTGGAGAAAATCCTGCCGAATGAAGAACGCTTCCTTCAGGAAACGGTGATTGACAAATCCGTTCAGGCGCCGGACCACAAGCAGAATAGCGCTAAGGATGATCCGAAAGCCAGCAAGGACGCAGAGGCCGCTGCCCAGGCACCTGCTGCTGGCAGACCGGCGAACGGCAGCGGCGCCCAGACGGCCGTTGAACCGAAGGAGCCTGCAGCGGAATCCGCACTCAATAACAGCAATGTGGAATGGAATATCGATTATATTAACGCCCCTGCAGTGTGGGAGCGCGGGATTGACGGAACAGGCATCGTGGTGGCCAATCTGGACACCGGCGTGGACCACAATCATCCGGCTTTGGCCCGGAAATGGCGTGGACGGGATGCCTCCGGCAACATAGTCAATCCGGAGCTGAGCTGGTATGACCCGCACAGCCGCGCTTCACTCCCTGCCGATACCGATGGTCACGGGACGCACACGATGGGAACGATGGTCGGCTCTGAAGCGAACGGTGACAATATCATCGGGGTTGCTCCTGGAGCAACGTGGATTGCAGTCCGGATCTTCAATCCTTCGACGACCGATGCCATCATTCTGGACGGTGCCCAGTGGCTGCTCGCTCCTGTCGATGCTCAGGGCAATCTGCATCCGGAGCTTGCGCCAGATGTGGTGAACAACTCCTGGGGCGGCGGACCCGGGCTTGATGAATGGTTCCGGCCGATGGTGCAAGCGTGGCGAGACGCCCAGATATTCCCGGAATTCTCTGCGGGCAACACCACGCTGACGAACCCGGGCGGACCCGGATCGGTAGCCAATCCGGCCAACTATCCGGAAAGCTTTGCTACCGGTGCAACAGACATTAACGGCAATCTCGCTTCCTTCTCCCTTCGCGGCCCGTCTCCTTATGGCGAGATTAAGCCGGAGGTATCCGCGCCGGGCGTCAACATTCGCTCCGCAGTTCCTGGCGGCGGCTATGAGGGCGGCTGGAACGGGACCTCGATGGCCGGTCCGCATACGACTGCGCTGGCAGCGTTGCTGCTCCAGGCCAACCACTCGCTTACCGTGGATCAGCTGGAACAGATTATGACCGAAACGGCCACCCCGCGCACGGACAGCCAGTATCCGACATCCCCGAATAACGGTTACGGACACGGCATCATCAATGCACTGGATGCGGTCGGCTCTGTTCTCGAAGGGATCGGAACCGTATCCGGCAGAGTGGTGACGGCTGGCGACGATTTGGAGGAGCCTGTGCTGGAGCATACGCCGGTCAACTCCGCCTTCACCGGGATCGATGTCCCATTGACCGCTTACGTCTCAGACAATGTCGGCGTGGTCTCGGTTGAAGCCTTTGCCAAGACAACCGGAACGGATAACTATTTGTACCTGCCGATGCAGCGCATCGCCGGGGATAGCAAGGCCGGCACTTATACGACCGTCATTCCTGCTTTTCTGGTCGAGCCGCAAGGGCTGGAGTACTATATTCGAGTGAACGACTACGGCAACAACGGCTATGAAAGCAAGGTGTACAAGGTTGCCGTATCGAATGGCGTGAAGCCTGGCTACATCCAGGATTTTGAGGAAAGCGACCTCGGCTTCACCACCGGGGGAACAGGCAATACCTGGGCCTGGGGGGCACCAACAAGCGGTCCGGGCAGCGCGTACTCCGGGGACAAGCTGTTTGCGACCAATCTGGCAGGAAGCTATCAGGCGAATGCCAACGCCTTTTTGCTGGCTCCCCCGATTGATCTGACGGACAGTCCTGAAGGCGCGATCCTCTCCTTCAGGCACTGGTACGATTTCGAGAACAATTATGATTTCGGCAAGGTGTATATCGCTTCCGAGGATAGCGACTTCGTCTTTGAAGAAGCGTTCAGCTTTACCGGAAGCGATAGAAACTGGCGCCTGCAATATTTGGACCTGACCTCCTATGGCGGTCAGCGCGTGTTCGTCCAGTTCGTTCAGACGAGCGACGGCTCCGTGCAAAGAGACGGCTGGTATATCGATGACTTCTCCGTCCAGCCTCTGGATGATGTTGCACCGGGCGCACCCGCCAACCTCACCGCCGAGACGGACATCGTCGGCAATGTGATCCTGTCCTGGACCGCGCCCGAAGATGAGGATTTGAGCTCCTTCACCGTGTACCGCTCAACCACATCCGGCGCAGATTATGAGGCGATCGGCTCCGCATCGGCCACCTCCTATACGGATACAACAACCGCATCCGGCTCCACTTATTACTATGCGGTTGCAGCGGTCGATTTCAGCGGCAATGAGAGCGCCAAGTCCAATGAAGTATCGGTGTCCGTGAACGTCCCGGAAGATATCTTCATCGATACCTTTGACGGAGACAGCGACAACGGCTGGACTCACTCCGGAACGAATGATGAGTGGGAACGCGGCGTTCCGACCTCCGGACCAGGCCAGGCGGCCTCGCCTCCGAATGTATGGGCCACGGATCTGGACAGCAATTACGAGAACGGATCCAACTATTCGCTGGTTTCGCCTGTGATTGACCTGACAGAGGTATCTCAAGCTGCGTTGACCTTTAATCACTGGTATGAAATCGAAGGCGGTTATGATTTCGGTTATGTGGAAGCCTCCAAGGATGGCGGCAACACCTGGACGGAGCTGGGCCGCTTCTCCCACAACACGAACGGCAGACAGTGGGCCCCGGTATTCTACAATCTGGAGCCGCTGATCGGCCATGAGGCGCAATTCCGCTTCAGACTGACGTCCGACAACAGTGTGGTGCGACCAGGCTGGTACATCGACGATTTCCGGATCTTGGCGGTTGAGCCGGAGACAGCAACCAAGAACGACGTTCTGGAACTGTCCCGGGACAAAGAAAAGCCGGTCTACGATAACTCCTGGTATAAAGTGACCAGCACCGAC
Organism: Paenibacillus sp. 7541; assembly: GCF_002276395.1. NCBI lineage: Bacteria > Bacillati > Bacillota > Bacilli > Caryophanales > Paenibacillaceae > Paenibacillus > Paenibacillus sp. 7541. The sequence goes on from NZ_NQLZ01000003.1 coordinate 87,263, forward strand.
AAATACGAGTTCAACCAGGCACAATCGTCTGCGCCGCAGCCCGCTGTGAAAACCGGCGAGATCGTGCCGCAAAGCCTGCCGGCCTATGCCACGGTCACCGTGATCGAAACAGGACGCTCGGTGAAAACCGACCCGGCTACCGGACGATACAGCTTCACACATGTTGCAGGTGACTACACATTAAAAGCGGAGGCGTACGGCTATTATCCGCAGACGCAATCGATCACGATTGCGGATGGCAGAGATGTCAGAGCCAACTTTAATCTGGAGGCGATCCCGCAGGGTCGAATCCAGGGTGTTGTCATCGACGAGCGCACCGGAGAACCGGTTGCCGATGCTGCCGTTCTTCTGGTGGAAGATCCGGCGGTAAGCCCGGCTCGCACCGATGAGAGCGGCAGCTTCACCCTCGAAGCGCTGGAGGGAAGCTACACGCTGTCCGTCAAGGCAGCCGATTACTACAGCACAACGGTAGAGGTTACCGTTCCGGGTAATGGCGTTGCCGAAGTTGCAATTGAACTAAAGCCGTTTATCGGATTCCCTGGAGAGATTGCATATGATGATGGAACCGCTGAAAATGCAAGAGCCTTTAACGCCGCTAATAATGCTTGGGCTGTCCGTATGACGCCAGAGTCAGATGTGGCGCAAGTTACCGGCGCCTCCTTCCGCTTCTGGAATACGGAATGGCCGACGCCGGGCGGAACGGCATTCCAATACGCGGTATATGACGCTTCCGGAGCTGGTGGTGCCCCGGGACGCCTGCTCGCTGGACCATTTGACGGCACCGCCCTTCGCAATGATCAATGGACAGTAGTGGAATTCCCTGAGCCTGTAACGGCAGAAGGCGATTTCTATATCGTGTATATCCAAACGGCTGCCAATCCGAACGCACCGGGCCTGGCAACGGACGAGAATGGCCCGAATGCCGGGCGCAGCTGGCAGCGGGTAAGCGGTGCGTGGTCCGCCTCCCCTGCAGAAGAGGGCAATTACATGATCCGCGCCATCGTGCGCTATCCGGTGAATGCACCTGTCATCACATCGCCTGAAGCGAACGCCTATACGAATCAGTCTGTCATTGCCGTGACAGGAACTTCTCCAGCCACCGGAGCGGAGATTCAGATCTACAATGATGATGAGCCCGCAGGTTCGACAACGGTGGACGAGAACGGGCAGTTCACCCTGGATGTTGAGCTGCACCCGGGAGCCAATACCCTGACAGCCGAAATTGTTGTCAACGGAAGAGCTACCGACCGCTCGCTCCCTGTAGTTGTAACACTCGACCAAACGCCGCCGGAGCTCAGCATTCTCTCTCCGGAGAATGGAAGCCAGATTAACGCCGAAGTTGTACGCATCATCGGCAGCGCACTGGATGATTTCCTGGACACGCTGTTCATCAACGGTCAGCCTGTGCAGCTTGACGAGAGCGGCGCCTTTAACCATCGCTTGCTGGTCGATGAAGGCGAGAATATCATTACCGTTACAGCAACCGACCTTGCCCGGAATGAAACGACGGTCACTCGCTCCGTCTATGTCAACACTTCGCTGCCGGAAATCCTCAACGTTTCGCCGGCTGAGGATGTTCACATCGCAGGCGGAGAGACGTTAACGGTGTCCTTCGACAGCGTGCCTGGGCTTGCGGCATCCTTCAGCATCCAGCTGCCGTTTGAGCTAAGCAGCCAGTCGCGCGGGGAAATACCGCTTCAAGAGGTGGCCCCGGGGCATTATGAAGGAACTTATACAACGCCAGCCTCGCTCGTGCTTGAAGGCGGCGTGATCGTCATCCGCGTGCAGGATGGCTACGGCAATGTTGCCGAGACGCAAGCGCCGGGACGTCTGTATGTAGCGGCCGGCAACAGCGGTGAGGAACCGGAGCCTGAACCCGAGCCTCCAATCCCTCCGGCAAATCTGGAGCCTGTTGCTTTGATCAACGCTCCTAGCACAGCGCGGAGAAACCAGAACATCAATTTTGACGCCCGCTCCTCCTATGATCAGGACGGCCGCATCGTCAGCTATCACTGGAACTTTGGCGATGGAAGCACCGCTGCCAAAGCCCAAGTCAAGCATAAATACAAATCTGCGGGAACCTACACCGTTCGCTTGACCGTGACTGATGACAAGGGAGCGCAAAGCTCGGCCGTTCACACCGTAATCGTCCGCAACTGATTGTAAGGTAACGGC
>NZ_NQLZ01000004.1:0-15962 GCF_002276395.1 Paenibacillus sp. 7541
CTGCATGACGCAGTGAGCATGCTCCAACCAAACCTAACACAAAGGCAGACTGCTGCGATCCCAATAAGGATCAGCGGCAATCTGCCTTTTTATCTGCCGTCCGCCGGCCATGAGGTTCGTGTGGCGCATGTTGAACGCTCGCGCAGCAGCTTACATGCCATGAGCACGGCTCCGTATGCGGCATTCTTCATCGGCAGGATTAAACGCGTGCTCGGATACGTTTCCTTCAGCTTACTGGCGAGCGCCTCCTGAACGAAGGGAGACTGTTGCAGCACACTGCCAGCCACGGCAATGGGACTATCTTGCAGCCCCAGCTTCTCGATCACGGGTACAAGCAGCTCGTGCAGACTGTCCGCACATCGCTTCGCAATCCGCAGAGCCTGTTCATCTCCCTGCTCACATGCTGTTGTCATAATTGGCGCTAAGGCAGCAATGTTCTTCTTGGTCGTTTCCTTGCTATATACGAATCCGATAATTTCCTGCACCGTGTGCAGCCCAAGCTGCTTGTAGACCATCGCCGGAATCACAGTATCGCTCAGCCTGCCATCCTCCGCCTGAACAAGCACCGACAGCAGTTGTCGGCCAATGCTGTAGCCGCTGCCCTCATCATCGATCAGATGCCCGAAGCCGCCGCTTCGATGCTTCTCTCCCTTCGCATTGACCCCAAAGCAGATGGAGCCCGTTCCCGCGATCAAAATAATCCCCTGCATCGCATTGTGCGCGCCGTACAGGGCGGTTTCCTGATCCCCTGTTATCCGGAGCGCACCCTCATAGCCTTGCCTGCGCACGCTGTGCTCGAGCTTTATGCTGACTTGCGGATTGCTGATGCCTGCTGCCCCGATCACGATTTGCTGAATCGGGCCGGACGAACCACAGCATGCCTTGATGCGGTCAAACATCTCCTGAAAGGAAGCGGCAATCGTCTCGGCATCGCCGCCATTGTAATTAATCGCGCCGACATGGAACTGCTCGATCAGCTCGCCCTGATCAGAGGCGATTGCTACCGCTGTTTTCGTGCCGCCACCATCTATACCAATGACATAGGCCACCTTAGATCCCCCTTCACTTGCGCTGTACAGCCCTTACATATAAATGTGGTATTGCTTTTTCAGTTCAGCGAACCGCCTGCTATCCTCAGCAAACTGCTCCAGCAGCTGTGATGCGGAAGCTTGCGTCTCTCGATATAAACGGTCACCGCACAGCAGATCGATAAACGGACGAGAACCCTCCTTAATCGGCGGTAGGAACGAAAACGGCTCATACATATCCCGAATGGCAAACATTAGCGTGACACCGATCTCAAGCGGCCTGATAAGCTGATCTTCTGTGACATACAGCTGGACGCCGCCGCATAACTCACCTGCATGCTTCGAGGCGGTCGGCTTAAAATGCACGGGACGGAAGCGAACACCTGGCAGCTGCTTCGCGTTCATCACATCGGCCAGCTGCTGTGCTTCGATGTAAGGCGCGCCGATCATTTCAAACGGAAAGGTCGTGCCCCTTCCTTCTGAGCAGTTCGTTCCCTCGAACAAGCATGTGCCCGCATAGAGCAGCGCCGTTTCATAGCGCGGCATGCCCAGCGATGGATGCACCCAGGTCAAACCCGTCTGCGGAAAACGCATGTCGCGCGTCCATCCCGTCAGCGGCACCACATGAAGCTCGGCCTTCCAGCCCTGCTGATCATTCGCCATCATCGCCACCTCGCCCGCCGTCAATCCATAGCGGACCGCCAGCTCATAATTGCCGACGAATGACTTGAAGCCCGGCTTCAATATATTCCCCTCCACCGTTACGCCGTCCAGCGGGTTCACCCGATCAAGCACGATGAACGGTATCCCCGCCTTCGCACAATCCTCAAGCGCATACAGCATCGTATAGATAAATGTATAATAGCGCACCCCAACATCCTGAATGTCGTATACGAGCACGTCGATCTCTTCCAGCATCTGTGGCGTGAGACGCTTGGAGTCCTTGCGGTACAGGCTGTGAACCTTCACCCCCGTATAAGGATCAATATACGTATCCACCAGCGCGCCTGCATCCAAATCGCCTCGAACGCCATGCTCCGGCGAGAACATCGCCGCCAAGTGAAAATGCTCATGCACGATGGATATCGTCGATCTGAAATCTGCCGTAAGGCCCGTAGGCGTTGTAATCAAACCCACTCGTTTGCCCTCCAGCAGGTGACGATAGTTCAGTAGCGAATCGACGCCGTTACGTACCATTTCATGCTGCCTCCTAATCTTTATAGCATCCGGTCCCTTGCTGCTTCCTCATGCGGTAAAGAAACGACGGTATGCTGACAAGCCAAGAAACACGCCGCTTTATCTTTTCGTACACCGCCCAGCGTCCAGCTCTCAGCGCGCGGTGAAAAAGCCTCGCCTTTATAATAAACTCGATTGTCTAATTTTCATCGTTTCAGCTGGAACCATAAAGGCTTCCGCATATGTTTGTCTTGCCTCACAGCCGCGCACAACCGCTAACGCCTTATAATAATCCAAATACCTGAATGATTTGCTGCCCGTGACGAACCAATGCTTACTCAGCGCCTCGATCCATAGATCAAACGCCGCCTGGTCGAAATCAACGTAGACGTACGGGACATAGTCCACGGCATCCTCCCAGTTCTCGGAGTAATACAGTCTGGCCGCGAACTGATGGGGCAGCTCGCGCTCAATCGTAGGCATGCTGGCATAGAAACGGGCATCATTGACAATATGATGCGTAAGCGCATGATCCTTGTGCATGCTGTTTTTCCAGTGCGTAATGATCACGTTCGGCTTGACGCGGCGGATCACATCGCATACCTCCATCCGGACCTGCTCGGTATCGGGAAGCTCGCCATCCGGATAATCGAACACGACCGCCTCTCCGCCCAGCATCTCGGCAAATACATTTGCCTCTTGAATCTTCTGCACGCGGTATTGCCTCATATCTTGCCCGGCCGGCACGCCTCGCTCTCCGGCTGTTAACGCCAGCGTGACGATGCGATCGCCCTTCAGACTATGACTTGCCAGCACGCCGCCCGAGGCAAGCTCTACATCGCCGACATGGGCGCCAACGGCTAGGATCGTTTGTTGTTCACGCATGCTAATCGCTCCTTTCGCAATATGGAAAACTGCTTCTCGATCGTAAACCCGGCACGCTCATAAATGCGGATCGCCGGATTATTGCTGCCTGTAAACAGCGTGGAATACTCGCAACCTGCTGCCTGAAACGCCTCTACCATGCGGAAAAAGAGTACGCTGCCCAGCCCATGTCCTTCATGCTCTGGATGCACGCCGATCCCGCTAAAATAAGCGCGGCCGTTCGTCTGCCTTATGATCGGTCCGGCAAAGCCGACACATTGATGGTCCAACGCAGCGACAAGCAATGGAACTCCCGCCGCCGCGGCTTCCATAATCTCACGCTGCCACTGCGGATTGCCCAGTGCTGCAAGCAAGCCGTTAAGATCTTGATGCACGGCGGAATCAAAGCGCACTACCGTATATCCCTTCTCCGCAGCACGCTGCTCCTTCGCAATAATATCGCCGGGTACGTTAAACTGCCCCAGCTTCAAGTACATGCCGCACTGTGTCGCGCGGTCCACGTAACCACGCTGAACCAGGCACCGATACAACGGCAGATCCTTGCTTATGCCCGGCGCGTTGTTATGCTCATGCCGAGGCTCTGAAGGCATATGCCACCCCAGCTTGACCGGATTGAAGAAGAGCACCTCAGCCTGTATTTTGCCAAGCTGGACGAATCTCTGCTCCAGCCGCCCCACCAGCTGATCCACGAGCTGCGGGCCGCTGCCTTCCTTCACCCACACACAGGTGATGTACCCGGCAGCCTCGCCTAGCGGCAAATCATCCCCCGTGCAGCCTGCTGCAAACCCCACAAGCTCATCATCCTCATAAGCAACAAGCACACAGGCCGGATCGTAGTATGGCTGCTTGATAAATGTCCTGGTGAACGATTCATTTGTCAATCGCTGGTAGTGATGCTTGACCGCCTCCTGATTCCAGAGCGCTACAACTTCCGGTAAATCATCTGCTCTATAGGGTCTTATCATCGGGAATCCCTCCAGTACGGAGTGTTTTCAAAAGCCACTCGCGGTCTGTACATGACTTCTGCCTCTTATACGATCTGATCCAACCTACGATCCCATCAACGTGCAGGCCAGCTCAGCTTGCCCATCACAACCGGGCGGCTTGCTCCGGTTACGTTCGGAATGTTGTTAGGCAGCTGCTGCAGCGTGTAATAGCCCAGCAAGCCAAAGGCAATCGCTTCCTTGGCATCGCTGTTGCCGCCAATCTCCTCCTGTGTCAGTACGTCTATGCCGAGCGGCAAGAACAGCTGCTTCAAGTAACCTAGAAGCGTCGCATTATAGCTGCCGCCACCGGCGACAATCAGCTGCTGGGCCGGATGCCGCGGAGCAACATATCGGCTATAGCTGTCATAGATCGACCATGCCGCTTCGTAGGTAACCGTCGCGACAACATCCTCTGCACGCCACTGTTTCTCTCGCATCATGGTTAGAATTTGCTCCGTGTACTGCATGCCGAACCGTTCTCGCCCGGTTGACTTAGGAAGCGGCATCGCATAATAATCATCCTGCTGCATCCAGGAGAGCAATTCATCCATCACTTGCCCACGAGCGGCAATTTGACCGCCGATATCCATCGTAAGGGGTGCATACAGCTGTGCAATCAGCGCATCGATAATCATATTGCCAGGGCCGGTATCGAAGGCATACACCTCCTCCGCGGAAGCGCCTGCCGGCAGCACGGTGACATTGCCGATGCCGCCAATATTTTGCAGCAGCCTGGTATGCTTGTCACTGCGATACAGCAAGTAGTCGGTAAACGGCACGAGCGGCGCGCCTTGCCCGCCAACGGCCATATCTGCGGCACGGAAATCCGATACGCAAGGTATGCCTGTTCGATTGGCAATAACAGCACCTTCGCCAATTTGTACCGTATAACGGACCGTATGACCGTCAATCGCATGATCCCATGGCGCATGGTAGATCGTTTGTCCATGGGAGCCGATGACACTAATTTGCTCGGGCTTCAAGCCACTCTTGGCAATAACGGAATATGTGGCATTGGCATACAGCTCACCTAGCCACATATTCATCATTCCGACCTTATCCATCGTTGCCTTTGCCGGATCAAAAAGCTCGAATATTCGGTTTCTGGTCTGTTCCGGATAGGGCGTGTTTTCAAAGGCGAGCAGCTGAACGTCAAGCTCTTGCTCCCTTGCAGCATGGATCTTGATTACAGCGGCATCTATTCCGTCCACGGATGTTCCCGACATTAAGCCGACAGCGTATGCATTTGCTCTGGTTATCATCCCTTCACCGCTCCTACGGTTACCCCCTCAAGGAAGTAGCGCTGCAAGCTGAAGAACAGAATAAACATCGGCACCGCCGAGATGGTCGCACCTGCCATCATAGGGGCAAAGTATGTCGTATTGGCAAAGCGGAAGCTTTTCAAACCGACCTGAATCGTCTGCATATCCATCGTGTTCGTGACGAGGAAGGGCCAGAAGAAATCATTCCAAGCCGCCATGAACGTCAGAATCGCCAGCACGGCCATCACCGTTTTGGATAGCGGCATAATTATGTGCCAGAAAATTTTAGGCTGAGAGCAGCCCTCGATTTTAGCAGCCTCCAGAATTTCACCGGGAATCGAAGACATGAACTGCTTCACCAGGAAGATGTTGTATACGGTCACGATGCTGGGCATAATCAAGGCTTCATACGTATTTTGCAGCTCAAAAATATTCACGATCAAAATATACAGCGGCACCTGCGTTACTTGGCCCGGAATCATCATCGACCCCAGCAGGATCGCAAACAAAATGTTTTTGCCCTTGAATTTCATTTTCGCAAAGGTGTACCCTGCCAGTGTGGCAAAAAACACGTTCGAGACGGTAATGCATGCGGCTACGATGAATGAGTTCAGCAGCCAATCCCAGGTATGCGGACTGAATTGGAAGAAGAATTTATAAGACTCGAACGAAATCTTGTTCGGTATGATCGAATAGCTCATGGCCCCAGCTTCCACCGGATCTCCGAATGAGGAAATGAGCATAAAGTAGATCGGAAAAATGGTCGCCAGCGCAAACAGAATCAGGAACACAATAATCAGGCCATTGCGAGCGAACAAAGCCCATCTGCTTTTAAAATTGTTGTTATACAAAGCCATTTGTTTCGCCCCTTTTCCTAGTATTCGATATCTTTACCCATAAATTTGAACTGAGCGAAGGATATCACGGCAATGATTGCGGCCAGTACCAGCGATTGTGCTGCTGCCTTTCCAAATTCAAAATATGTGAACGCATTGTTAAAGATTAACAATCCTACCATTGTCGTTGCATGGTCTGGTCCGCCGCCTGTCATAAGGTAAGCGTTCTGGAATACCTGGAAGGAGCCGATTAGGCCTGTAACGAGTAGGAAGAGCGTTGTGGGCTTAAGGAAAGGAACGACGATATACCATAGCTTCTGCAGAAATGTCGCACCGTCAATTTCAGCAGCTTCATAGTAGCTGTTATCGATCCCGAGCAATGCAGCCAAATAAATAATGATCGCTGTACCATGGCTGGATAACCATGACATTAACACGAGGGAGAACATGGCCGTTGCACTGGAGCCAAGCCAGTTCTGATTGCTCATGCCGAAAAATGCCACGATTTGATTGGCAATGCCTGATTTGAGCGGGTCGAAAATCCATAGCCATACGACCGCAAGCGCGACGCCTGAAGCTACAGCCGGCAAGTAATAAACCGCCTTGAAGATCGTCTGTGTCCTTTTTTTGAAAGGAATGATTAAGATTGCAATTAAGAACGAAATGAATATGTTGGCAGGCACCGTTAACAGGGTGTACACCACCGTATTTTTAACGGCCTTCCAAAACAATGTGTCTGTAAAAGATTCCTTGAAGTTCTCCAACCCTACATAAGTGGACCCCAAAGGCCTGTATTCCTGCAAGCTGATCACAAATGCATTGATTACCGGATAGGCGGTGAATAAACTGAACGCAATCAGAGCTACCGCGATGAATACATATCCCCAACCTGTATCACTTTCAAGTTTTAATCTTCTTTTTCTGGTCAACATTTGATTCACTGGGCCGCACCTCTCTTCCTGGAACAGTACATACGCTAGACGAAAGCCAGAATGAAAGCTGTACGTTCAAGATACGTACAGCTTTCATCTGCTTCCCCTATCGGTTAGTCAACGACAACGCCGTCTTCACCGAAGGATTTCACCGCAGCTGCTTTAACGGCGTCATACATCTCTTGAGGTGTAATTTCATCTGCGAGCAATGCCTGAAGCTTCGGTACGATGACCTCGGTTTCAATTTTGATGGCTTCCGCAGCGAGTTCTGTAGGAATATCCGTGCGAGCCGCCACGGCTTTGTCCATCATCGCCTGGTCTGCTTTCAGGTTATCCTCGTTACGAGGGTATTCTTCAAGTACTTCCGCATTGCGAGCGGACTCTGTAATAGGAGATAAGAACAGTTCATTGCTGTAGTTCGCCGCGATCGAACCGGAAGACAAGTAGTGCATCGCTAACGCAATATTGTGGATATGCTGCTCTGTCGGCTCTTTTTTGCCACGAAGGGCGATGTAACCATCCACCACCGTTGTCGGCACATAATCCGCACCGTTGAAGGTTGGGACAGGCAAGGCGATATATTCAGCTTCGATGGAATCGGCTACGGCAGAGCCATCGTTTGCTTGAATTTTCTCATTGTTCAGACGAGCCGAGTTCTCGAAGCTTGCTAGACCTTTACCTGTAATCATCGTTTGACCTGTCAGGAACATGTTCCAGCGCTTGCCGGCATCAATCGAGCTCAGCTCTTTCGGCATCGAACCGTCATCGATCATTTCACGGATCGCTTCAAGCAGACCGAGGAAGTTTTTGCTGGTGTATGTGAATTTCAAGTTTTCATCAAAGTATTCTGGCAATCCGGCCGATTTCGCCATAATGCTCAGATAGTCCTTGGAGGTGACGCCAGCGGTTGCGAATACGAAGCCGTAACGGGTCGTTTCGCCACTTGCATCCTTGACGACGCCGGCTTTGATCGCTTCACGGAATTCTTCGTAAGTCCATCCGTTCTGCTGTACAGATCTCCAGTCGATTCCCGCTTCCTCAAGGAACTGCCGGTTCCCGCCGATCGAATGGATGGCCATGTAAGCCGGCAAGCCGTACTGCCCATCCCCCAACTGGAAGTATTGCAATGGAATTGGATCATAATCTGCAATTACGTCGTCGGTAAGGACATCGCTGAGGTCTACAAGAACATCAAGCGCTGCATACTTGGAAATGGCTGTAGAGCCTACCCATGCGATATCCGGCGGAGATCCGGCATTAACCTGAGTATCCAGCTTCTGCGTCATATCCTCCCAGCTCGCAGGTTCAATTTTCAATGTCAAATGCGGATACAGCTCGTTGAATTCTTTTTCCATATCTGAAAATCTTGCTTGGTAATTCGCGGACACTGGCGGCAGCAATGCTGTGATTGTATCTTTTTCCAGCTCGCCACCGCCGTTGCCGCTAGATCCGCCTGTGTTCGCGGATGAATCAGAATTTGTGGAACCCGGACTGTTATTGTTGCTGCCTCCGCAAGCTGCCAATAATGACACAAGCATCATGACAGTTAACAACAGCGTGAACCTGCGCAATCCTTTTTTCATAGATACATGCCTCCCCATTAATAATTGCATCCAACCTGGTCTTCCTCACTTCACCTAACTCGACATCTGAGCATGAATGGCATGCTTTAAGCGGCCATTATGCTGAGTTAGCGCTTGTTCTGCCTCGCTGGCTTCCAGTCCTGTCTTCACCATCATAATGGCGAGTTTGCAGTTCATCGATGCCTTCTCAAGCGCAGCAGAAGCGGTAGCAGCATCTACGCCGGTTGCTCTCATAATGATGCGAACAGAGCGGTCCACAAGCTTGAGGTTGCTTGCCTTCAGGTCTACCATTAAGTTGTTGTAGGTTTTCCCCAGCTTCACCATCGTGCAGGTGGTGAGCATATTGAGCACAAGCTTCTGGGCAGTTCCTGCCTTCAAACGAGTGGAGCCGCTAATGACCTCTGGACCCACAACCGGTGTAATGGCCACATCAGCAATCGGTTCGATCTTGGAGCCCTTGTTATTGCATACCGCAATCGTCGTTACCCCTAACTCCTTCGCTCTCGTTAATGCGCCGATGACAAAGCGCGCACTGCCGCTAGCCGATATGCCGATGACCACATCTTTGTTTGTTACACCAATGCTGTCAATTAGCAACATGCCTTCTTCCAAATTATCCTCGCAACCTTCAACCGCATTTCGCAATGCCGTGTCCCCGCCCGCGATATACCCCTGTACCAAGGAAGGGTCCGTGCCAAACGTTGGCGGACATTCAGAAGCATCCAATACGCCTAATCGTCCAGATGTACCTGCTCCTATATAAAACATCTTCCCACCATGAGATAACCTTTGGTGTAGAATATCTACCGCCTTTGCAATTTGCGGAATTTCTTGTGCGACAGCTGCCGGCACCAGCGCATCCTGTTGATTCATAAGCTGCACCATCTGTTCGGTGGTACACTCATCGATCGACAAGGTATCCGGGTTAATGGCCTCCGTTGTCAATCCCGCAAGGTAGTCATTCATGGTCTCCCTCCTCGTTGTTATTCCTAACATTCTCTTTACTTTATATGTTAGTTTTTTTAACAATTCCTATATTTCTATCTTAATTTACCGCTTACACACCGTCAATACTTTTTGAAATAAAAATTCAAATAAAAATAAAATTCCGATGTTTTATTTCATTACACACAAAAAAAAGACATCAATCCGCAAATGCGACTAACGTCTTCTTTCCCATAATACAGATTAATGTCGATGCTTTTTCAATAAAATATTGTGCGTTTTCTTCAAATGGACCTTAACATGTTCATATTCCGCACTGGCTACACCCGCAAACAGGATGTCGATGATCGTCAGCATGGCAATGCGCGAACCCATTGCGCCGCTGCGAATCGTCAGCTCGGGAGTAGAGATGCTTAGCACAATATCGGCTTTTTCCGCGAGCTCACTTCGGGTGTACTTGGTGATGGCAATGCACTTCGTTTTGTTTCGTTGCGCAATGTCCAGCGCGTCCAGAATTTCGACGGTTTCACCTGAGTTGGATACGAAGATAGCAACGTCCTGCTCCTCCAGCAGGGTGGCTGCCGTCAGCTGGCTATGGCCGTCTGTATAGGAATGACATATTTTGTTAATCCTCGAAAACTTCTGCTCGCCATCCATGCACACTAACCCTGAAGCGCCAATGCCAAAAAACGCGATGCGCTTGCTGGAGCGAAGCGCTTCCACCGCTTTCGCGATCTGCTCACGATCAATGACGCTGAGCGTATCCTCGATGGACTTGCAATTGTTCAAGGAAATATTCGAGATGATCGTCGAAAGATTATCGCCAGGCTGGATGTCGGTATACTGCGCCTTCTGATCCTCATCGCGAGAGCCGAGTGACGCGGATATGCTCACAATAAAATGACGATAGCCGCTATAGCCCATCGTTTTGCAGAAGCGAAGCACGGAGGCATCGCTCGTTTTGCTCGCTTGTGCGAGCGCCTTGATGGAAAGATGAGGAATCTCCTCGGTGTTCTCCAAAATATAATCTGCCACCATGCGTTCAACCGGGGTCAGACTATCCTTCATGTCACGAATTTTAATTAACACATTGTTATTAATACTCATCATCTACCTACTCACGATTGTATTCTATCCATCTCCATCATAAGCAAGACTACAGCATCACTCGCTGAATGATATCGTTCATCTGGCAGCGCCCGGTGTGTTTCACAGTTCGACTAATTTTGACTATTTCGAGGATATCATTCGCTCACGCAAAAAGTCAACAAGGTGCATCGCCCTCATCGTCTGCTGTGGCTGATGCTTCTCAATGCCAAGCTTCATTTGCAGCAGGCAGCCTGGATTGCTTGTCAGCATATAGCTGGCCTGCGTGTTGTTGGCATGCTCCATCTTATGCGCAAGGATGTCTCCGGCCATCTCAGGCTGCACGACATTGTATATCCCTGCGGAGCCGCAGCAGCGATCCGCATCCACCATCTCGATGTACTCGGTATTGGCAACCTTCTTCATCAGCACACGCGGCGCATGAGCGCCTTTCATCACATTGCGCAAATGACAGGAGTCCTGATAGGTCACCTTCACTTCTTCCTGCCCGGCGGCCTGCTCAGCAAATCGCAACGGGTTTCCCTTTGCTACGAGAAGCGTGCTCACATCGATGACGCGTTCTGCAAACCACTTTGCATCCTCACGATAATGATCATCCTGCATCAGCAAATGATCGTACTCCACCAGCAGCGCGCCACAGCCGCCCGCATTGGATACAATGTAATCGATATCGAGCTTCTTGAACACCTCAATATTGGCCTTGGCCAGCGCTCGTGCATCGTTGATCTCGCCGCTGTGCGCATGCAGCGCCCCGCAGCATACCTGCGCATCCGGAATATGCACATCGAAGCCAGCCGCCGAAAGAAGCTCCACCGTGTTCACGTTCGTGCCTGCAAACATCACATCCATAATACAGCCGCGGAACATGGCAGCGGTGCCCACCTTCTCGCCTTGGGCCGGATAGAAGGTGCCAAGCCGCTCAACAACGCCCTTGCTGCTTGCTGGCGGCATAATGCTCTCCATCTCAGCCAGATGCTTGGGAAACAGCCTCATCATGCCGCTGGCTCGCGCCATTTTCTTCAAGCCGGACTTTTGGTAGAGGGCAAGCGTGCCGCCCAGCAGCTTCAAGCTGCCGCGCTTAGGGAATACCTTTTTGAACAACGTATTGCGCAGTATCTTGACCGGTGCGGTATAATGCGCATGCTCCGCTATCGCTTCCTTCGTCTGTTCAATCAGCTGACCATACTTCACATCAGCCGGGCAGGCCGGCTCACAGGCACGGCAGCCCAGACAGAGGTTCATCTGATCCTTGAACTGCTGATCCGGCACCATCAGTCCGTCTACAGCCGCCTTCATCATGGCAATTCGCCCGCGCGGCGAGGCCGGCTCCATCCCGGTTTCATGAAAGGTAGGGCATGCCGGCAGGCAAAAGCCGCAGCGCATACAGTTCGTCAGCTGATCGTAATCCAGCTTCTCCAGCAATGTCCGCGCGAGCGGATTGCTGTGCTCAATAGCCGGCTTGCCGAATTTGCCTGTCGGACTAGCCATGATGAATCACCAGCCTCTTTCTCGTTTCCTTGGCAAACATTTTGCCCGGATTCAAAATATGATGCGGATCAAACGCCGCCTTAATCCCCTTCATAACCTCGATTCCCGCTTCGCCAACCTTCCATTCCAGGTATGGCGCTTTCACACTCCCGACACCATGCTCACCTGTAATCGTTCCGCCCAGTGCAATCGCCGCTTCGAAGATTTCGGCAAAGGCCTCTTCCACGCGGTGCACTTCTTCCGAGTCCCTGGCATCGGTCGTTGCCGTCGGATGCAGGTTCCCGTCACCGGCATGACCGAAGGTGGCGATATTGACGTTGTATTTTATCGCGATAGCATTCGTTCTGAGAATCATCTCGGCAATTTTCGAGCGCGGTACCGTTGCATCCTCCAGGATCGTAGTCGGACGCAAGCGCGCCAGTGCTGTAAATGCGCTGCGGCGTGCCGTCAATAGCTTCTCTGCTTCCTCGCGCGTTTGTGCGATCTCCAAGCGATCAGCCTGCTCTTCGCGGCAAATGGTGTAGATGGCCTCGATATCCCGTTCGACCATTTCCGGCTCGCCATCCTGCTCGATAATCAAAATGGCAGCCATATCGAGCGGCAGGCCGATTTTGGCGAAGTCATCAACTACGCGGATTGTCGGATTGTCCAGTATTTCCAGCGTGGCAGGAATGATGTGCTGCTGAATAATTTTAGATACCGTACGGGCGGCACCATAAATGTCCTTATACATCGCAACCATCGTTTTTTTCGTTTTGGGCGGCGGAATGAGCTTCAGAATCGCTTCGGTAATGACAGCCAGCGTTCCTTCGGAGCCCACCAGCAGCTTCGTCAGATCATAACCAGCCACATCCTTTGCCAGCTTGCCGCCGGTATGAATCACCGCGCCGCTCGGGAGCACGGCTGTTAGGCCTAACACGTAATCCTTCGTGGTTCCATATTTCAACCCGCGCAAGCCGCCTGAGCATTCCGCGATGTTGCCGCCAATCGTTGAAATCTTCATGCTGCTCGGATCCGGCGGATAGAACAAGCCGAGCTCCTCGATATGCTTGCTGAAATGGCCGGTAATTACTCCCGGCTGCACCGTCGCGGTCAAGTTCTCCATATCCACCTCAATAATTTGGTTCATGCGATGCATAACCATGACGATTCCGCCCTGGAGCGGGGTTGTGCCCCCGCACAGATTGGATCCCGAGCCTCTCGTTACAATTGGAATCCGGTTCGCGCTGGCGATCTTCATAATTTCGCTCACCTGCGCTGTCGTTTCGGGATAGATCACCCCGTCCGGCAGCGCCTGCAGCATAGGTGTTCCATCATAAGAATGCGTGATCAGCGCCTCCGGATCCGTTCTGAAGTACTTATCGCCCACGATGGCTTTAAGCTGTTTGCTCATCGATTCCGTGATCATAAATAGCCTCCTTAAGATTAAGTGAGCAGGTCATCTGATGACTTTATGGTTGATTATAGCGGAACAGCCATGTACAGTATAGGCATATGCTACAAATTTTTGGAGGCCGTATGCAATCCATTAAAGTTGAGACCGAAAAAGGACATGAAATTGTAAAGCGAATGATCCTCTCCCAAATCGAAGATGGAACACTGCAGCCGGGACAGCGCCTGCCTTCGGTTGTTGATCTTGCAGCTGCATATGGCGTTGGACGTTCCACGATCCGCGAAGCGCTTAGTGCGCTGAAGGCGACAGGATGGATCGACGTCAAGCATGGGGGAGGCACCTTTGTGAGCAAGTTGCTTCCGACCGTTCATAGCGATGCCAAGGATCCTTTTGCCGATGCGGATGATTTGAAGGAACTGCTGGAGGTGCGCATTTATCTGGAAAGCGGTGCGGCGGCCAGCGCGGCGAAGCGCCGAACCGAGCAGGATCTTGCTGCCTTGAAGCAAATTGTTACCGTTATGGAGCTGGCGCTGGAGCAGGATGACACCGCACGGAGCGAGAAAGCGGATATCGACTTCCATCTCGCTATCGCAAGCGCGTCACACAACCAGCTGCTGAACGAGCTGATGCAATCGCTGACGAGCAAGCTGACGGAAACGATCGGCAAATCGAGACAGCTGTGGTTTTTCGAGGATAAGTCCTCTGCCAGTCAACTGCTGAAGGAGCATCAATCCATCTACGAAGCGATTGCAACCCAGGACGCTGAGCGTGCAGGCCAGCTCATATCGGCTCATCTGCACAAGGTCGATATGGTTCTGAAACGAGGCGGGCGCTACGATGGCACGGGCCAGGCTGAATGAGGCATCGCTGTGCGCATGAAGCCGACTCGCGATTCCCTTAATCTCCTGAACCGCGCGTGGTCAGAACATGAAGCGATGCCTCCACTGCCCCTCTCCTCGCTTTATGTTAGAATAGAAGGATAGTTTGAAGATGGAGGCTGTACATATGAACAATTTCGAACAGATGCTGGAAAAATACGCGGAGCTCGTCATCAAGGTTGGGGTTAACATTCAGCCCGGCCAGGTGCTAATCGTGCAAGCTCCCTTGGAAACCGTGGAATTCACGCGGCTGGTCGTAGCCAAAGCCTATGACGCAGGGGCCAAATACGTTCAGGTGGAATGGGACGATGAGCGCATCACTCGCCTCCGGTACGAGAAAGCGCCGGATGATTCCTTCGGATACTACCCGAAATGGCAGGCTGACATGATGGAGCAGCTGGCCGAAGGCGGCGGTGCCGTTCTGCATATCAAGGTGCCGGATCCGGAGCTGTTCCGCGGCATCGATTCCTGGAAAGTATCAACCGCTGTGAAAGCCGCGGCGGTAGCGCGCGAGAAATACCAGTCTTATGTCCGCAACAACCAGGTCAGCTGGTCCCTCATCAAGGCCCCAACCCGTGCCTGGGCGGACAAAGTGTTTGCGGATCTGCCGGAAGAATCGCGCATTCAGGCCATGTGGGATGCTGTCTTCCTGATGAACCGCGTCGGCAGTGACGATCCGGTCGCCGCCTGGCGTGAGCATATCGCAGAGCTGAAGACAAGACAGCAATTTATGAACACCAAGCGCTATAAAAGCCTGCATTACCGTGCGCCGGGCACCGACCTGCGCGTGGAGCTGCCCGAAGGCCATCTGTGGCTTGGCGGAGGCGACGAGAATGAGGCCGGCGTGTATTTTGTAGCCAACATGCCGACCGAGGAAATCTACACGATGCCGCTGCGCACCGGGGTGAACGGCACGGTCACCAGCACGATGCCGCTCAACTTGAACGGACGTCTCGTGGAAGGCTTGCGCTTCACTTTCAAGGACGGTAAAGTGACCGACTATGATGCGGTATCCGGCAGAGAGCATCTGACTTCCCTGCTCGAAACGGACGAAGGAGCCGCCTATTTAGGCGAGGTCGCACTGGTGCCGCATGATTCACCGATTTCCCGTCTGAACCGTATCTTCTATAATACCGGCATCGATGAGAATGCTTCCTGTCACTTTGCGCTCGGCAGCTCCTACCCGGTCAACATCGAGGGCGGAACGAAGCTGAGCAAGGATGAGCTGTTAGCCAAGGGCGCCAACGTCAGCCTGACGCATGTCGATTTCATGATCGGCTCGGCAGAGCTGGACATCGACGGCGAGCTGGCCGACGGCACGGTGGAGCCTGTATTCCGCCAGGGCCGCTGGGTCTGAGGTTTAACATAACGAAGAGCTGTGTGTGAGCTCGAGGCTCTACCGGACCTGGAGGCTATCGACCCTAGTGATCAACAGCAAAAAAAAAGACAGCCGCGGCTGTCTT